>VGVX01000025.1 GCA_016873845.1 Ignavibacteria bacterium | reverse complement strand
CTAATTGGAACTTGGTTTTCTAATAACTCCCTTAGAATTATTGTCTTCTGTTCTGGGGTTAAGTGTTTTCGTTGGCTCATGAATTTCTCCTATTTTATAACTTAATTTATTATTGAGAAATTCCATTCCCAACTCAGGCTTTACAAGTAAGTCTTTTCGAGGAAAGGTTATAGTAAGTAGTAAGTAGTAAGTAGTAAGTAGTAAGTAGTAAGTAGAACTCTCCCCTTAGAAAAATTATTAAACCGTTGCAGGTGTCCGAATAGCATTTACTTTCAAGACCCGAATTCATGTTAATTTTTAATTTACTTCATACGCAAACTTAATCGTTAAAAATCAAAAGTCAAGGAAATTTTATGAAATTTAGGTGTGATTGTAAATTTAATTGCTGTCACCTATCTGCCACAGCAACTATATTCAGTGACCGGCCGGCCAGTTATAGCAGCAAATAGGAAAATCTATTCGGGCTAAGTTAAGCGCTGCGGAAGTTATAAAGGTGTTAAAAAATTAGCTCTTCATTTGTAGAAGTACAACCAGAATAACTAATATCAAACAACCCATTCAAAGTAATTTTGCTTTGTTATATTTTTAAAATTTGATTTTGGGTATGCGTTAATCCAAGCTTTCGGTGGATTATTGCGAGTTAGTTTCCATTTCAATTCATAAGCAAATAGGCTGCCTTCTCTCTCCTCTATCAAATCAATTTCTTGCTGATCATATGTTCTCCAAAAGTAATTGTTAGAAATTATGCTGTTGTTGTTCTGAAACTTAATTCTTTCGCTCAGAATATAATTTTCCCATAAAGCTCCACAATCATCTCTAACATTAAATTGATTAAAATTAGCAACAACAGCATTTCTAATTCCATTATCGTAAAAATACCATTTTGAATTTTTTACGATTTCCTTTCGTAAATTTCTACTGAATCCAGTAAGTTTAAATAGAATAAAAACTTTAGATAAAATGTCGAGATATTTTTCAACTGTGTTTCTGCTAATCTGCAGTTGTTTACCAATCTCATTCAGCGAAACTTCACTACCCACCTGGTACGCAATTAATCGAAGCAGATTAATTATTTTTGATGAATTCTTAATGTTCTCAAATGCCAATATATCTTTTAAGAGATAAGAGTTAATAATCTCCTTCAGATACTCCGTCTTCACAGTTAGATTTGAAAGTTGTATGACTTCAGGATAATTACCATATACCAAACGCAATCGAAGATTATCGTCTCTTTCAGTTATCGATTCAAAACTTGTAAACTCTTTTTCACAAATTGGATACAATGTAAAAACTTTTTGTCTGCCTGTTAGTGGTTCACCTATCTGCCCTTGAATATCAAACGCTGATGATCCAGTAATCATTATCTTTAAGTTTTGAATCTCATCTACCATCAATTTAAGTTTTGCACCAATTTCCGGAATCTTCTGAGCTTCATCGATGAAAAGTACTCGCTTATCACCAAGTAGATTTTTATAGCTTTGTGTTGAGCGCTTAGCGAGTAAATCATGAGTTGTAAAATCTTCACCATTGAGCATTAGAAAAGATTCATTGATTTTCTCACTGATATGTCTTAGTAATACAGTTTTACCTACTCTTCTTGCGCCAAGCAATACTACAACTTTACCAGGAATCATCGACTCAAGTATTTTTCTGGTTATGACTCTATCAATGTACATTTTATTAATACCGTCTTTTCGTTGAACAAATTTAGCTAAATTCGTTCAATCATTCAACATAATAATCGAAAAATGAAATTTTTCCAATTTGTTCAAGAGGAGTGATTTGCAAATCGAAAAAAAGACAAGCCTTTTTGAAAAGTAAATCTAATTCAATTTACTCGTTTAATCCAAATCGCACTTGTATCGTCATCAAGTTTAAAGTTGGTAAAATTCAGAAGCTTCTCTTTTAGGTCATTTAAGAAAGCATCGGATTTACTGTTCGCATACACTTCTGTTATTCTATCATGTCCATATTGTTCGCCGTTTTCATTTTTTGCTTCAACAACTCCATCGGTGAAGAGTAAAAGCTCGTCGTTGAGTTCAAGTTTTATATTAACATCTTCGTAATCGCTCTGTTCTATAAATCCCAAGAGCAAACCTTCAGACTCAACTTTAACGATCTCATTTGTTTTTGCTTTTTTCAAAAGAACCGGAAGATCACCAGCACCTGTGTATTTCATTTCGTTTGTTGTAGTGTTCAAGACGATCAATGAGAGGGTGGCAAAAATTTCTGAAACTTTCGCATCGTCATAAACTGCACGGTTAACTCTTTCCATAATTTTAGCAGGTGAGAATGCATCTCCGCCTCCATGTGCCACGAATCTAATTGCACTCCGAATATAACCTGCATAGGCAAATGCAAAATACCAGGCACCCCATTTTTTACCCATCACATCTCCAAAAACTATTGCATACGTATCAGAGTTCAATTTTATATAATCAATAAAATCTCCACCTGGAATTCCTTGGTATGCACTGTGCCATTGATCGACAGCATATCCATTAAATTTAGGTGCTGCATCTGGGACAACTTTCATTTTAATTGAGTCTGCCGCCTGGTGCAATTCATCCACGACTTTCTTTCTCTCACGCTGTACGGATTGAATAATTGCAGAGACTTTTGCTACAACAATATTAATTCCTGAAGTTTTTAAAACATAATCCTGAACACCGACATCGTAACCCTTAAGAATATCAGCCTCTTCGGTTTTTGATGTAAGAAAAACGAAAGGAATTGACTTCAATCCGCTGTCAGCAGATAACAATTTTTTGAACTCAAATCCATCCGCATCTGGCATTAAGATATCAGAAAGAATTAGATCGGGTTGAAATTCTTTTGCGGCATTGAATCCGTCAAAAGTATTGTGAGCAAGCTTAACACTATACTCTTGCTTAGTAAGACTTTTCTCAAGCAAGCGGGTAAGTGCTGGATCATCGTCAACGATTAAAACTTTTGCTTTGAATGGTTTTGTTTCCGCTTCGAATACTTTTTTTGCACCATAGGATTTATAGATATCTGATCGTTTTAAAACTGATTTTATTTTTAATAGTAGTTCTTCAAGGATAAAAGGTTTAGAAATAAAATCATCAGCTCCTAATGCAACTGCTCTAGATTTATCTTCTATCGAACTTTTTGCTGAAACAAAAATAAAGGGGAGTGCTTTGTATTTTTCATCAGCACGGACTTTTTCGCAAAAATCAAATCCATCCATTCCGCTCATCATTATGTCGCACAGCACTAAGTCAGGTGTTGTTTCTTTTAGATGAACAAATCCTTGATCCGGCCCATCAGCTTCCATAATTCCGTAACCGACCTTCTTTAAATTATAGGCAATTAATTTTCGTATTGTCGGATCGTCGTCAATGAGAAGTATTTTCTTTTCTTGCGAAGTCAATAAGAACCTTTCTTTTTTAAAACAGATTTAACGGTATCTAAAATTAATGAAATATAACCTTTAACAGAACGACTTTTTTTATACTCCGATAAATGTTTTGAGAGAATTTTATCATCTATGTCAGAAAGTGATTGGATTGCATCGTGAACAATTCTCTCTTCTGCTGAAAGTTCCGAGCGTCCTCGTGACTGCCAGTATCCTGCAAGTCCTAAGTTTCCTCTAAATCTGATTTTAGCAGTTTCAGAAATTTCAAAATCACCATCAGCAATTTGGGTTGATTGTAAACCATTAGCTTCCTTTTGTGGTAATCCCCAAATTCCCACAAAGCTCAAATCTCCTTTAAGTACATTTATCAGCAATGGAAGCTCATCCAAGCTTGTAGCTCTAAGGAATTTGCCAATTCGAGTAATTCGAGGATCGTCCTTTGCCTTAAAGAATGGTCCGCCATTGTAAATATTCAAATCGTTGAGTGAACTTTTATATTGATTTTGATCGACGATCATAGTACGAAATTTCAAATATTCGACTATACTTTCGGGCTGATATTTATACCACTTTTCAGTCTTTTGAATTATTTGCGGTTTTCGAATTCTCCTTGAGTGATAAAAAATTGAGCCGGAAGAATCAATTTTAATTAAAATAGATATAATCAAAAAAACGGGGGAAAGCAGAATTAAAGCGAGGAGGGAAAGTGTAAAATCAATTATTCTGAAAAAGATTTTTTTTACTGTTGATAGAGGAGAAAATTTTTTCTGCTCTGAGATGATAAACTCATCATTAAGATAGAGACTGTAACCATGCGTTATGCTCAAATGAAGATTTTTATAAATAATCGAATTCTTAATTTCAATATTTTTTCCGACATAGGTATCGTCAAGAATTAAAGAATCTGAAATTACAGCAGCGTCGTCAATGCGCACATTATTTCCAATAATAGCTTGACCGAGAAACTCTACATTTTTTCCGATGTGAGAATTGTCGCCAATCAAAATTGGATTCTTGATTGATGTAACAGCAGATTTGTGAATACTTGATGAATCATGCAAATGAATTAACATATTTTGATCAAGTGAAATCTCGTCTAAAAGTTTAATATTTGCGTTTAACAAATCACTCGGGTTCTGAATTCTATAGTAATCTTTCTTAAAGTAATAAGCATATGGATTTATCTTTTCACGCAGCAACAAATTGATTAGATCGGTTTCAAGATTAAATTGAGTTTGGTTTGGAACCAATTTTAGTATTTCTTTTTCAACCATATAAATTCCAATTGGAATCGTACTATAAAACGAATCGTTTTTTGAAATCCGAAAATTACTCTTAATAATCTGTCCGCTGGAATTCACATTATATTCTGCAGTCAATTCCTTAATACTGTTTTCAGCAAGAACTAAAGTGATTGGCGATTTTTTAATTTTGTGAAAATAAAGAAGTTCGGTTAAATCAATGTCAGCGAGGCAATTACCTGCATGGACTAAGATTGTATCATCAAAAAAACTTTCAACTCGCTTAAGAGCAGCAGCTGTCCCCAAGAGATTTTTTTCAAGTGAATAAGAAATTTCTACTCCAAAACTTTCCCCGCTTTCAAAATACGAATCAATGTATTCAGGAAGGTGATGAAGGTTTATTTTGATATTTCTGATATCAAATTTTTTTAAATGCTCAATAATGTAAAGCAGGAGGGGGCGATTAAGGATGGGCAGCATCGGTGCGGGAAGCTCATTTGAGAGTGGCTGAATCCGCTTTCCTCTTCCAGCACCAAGAATGAATCCTTTCATTAAAAAGCCAAATTTAAGTTATGTCGCTTTATCGATTTGACAATTAAAATCTGCACCTTGTTCTCAATAAAATTCACTATAAATTGTTTGCATAGAGTTATTTGCTGGCAAAACTATTTACAGCATCTTCAACTGATTCGAACGCCTCAAAAACTTTATGCATACGAGTGAGTTCGAACATAGAACGTACAGGAGGACGAAAGCCGACCAACCGAATGTCTCCCTTAACCGCAGTCATTCGTTTAAGACTTACCACAAGTCCACCTAAGAAAGTACTATCAACGAAATCGCATTGAGAAAAATCAACAATGATCTTTCTCTCGCCTTCGTCAATAGCTTTGATAAGCATGTTTTTGAAATCTTCAGCTTCTTTCAGTGTTGCCCTCGAAATATTAATTGTCTCGATTAGGACATTATCTCTTTTCTGTTCGATGAAATTCATCTTTTACCTCTTATTAATTATTAAAACTTCTTCAAAAAATTCAAATTGCAATTTCACGCTGCGTCTTTTCCCATATATTAGAACTTCGCGAAAACGGATACGAAAAGAGCGCAATCAACGCTGCTAAATTCATTAACGTAAAAGAAAAAATCAAATTTATTCCAGAAATTTTCAGTTTCAAGAACTCGTGAATCAATCCAATAAATCCTACAGCGTAAAATATTAGTTGAGCTGCAAACAATTCAGAATAAATAAATTTAGTTTCCGCCTCAATCAATAAATAATTACTTACAAAAGCAAGTAATAAACAAATTGGCGCAATTGCCCACCTCAACACTCGATGGCTGATAAATTGAAATGATAAAAATTTATGGTCGCGGAGCCGCAGCAGCTTATTAAAATATTTGATAGATTGAATCCCTCCTTTGCTTATTCTCACCCTTCGCTTAAAGTCATCTACAAATGTCCGCGGAGGTGTTTCGATAGAATATGCTTCGGGTTCATATACGACACGAAATCCTTTTATGGAAATTTTTAGTGAAATCACGAAATCTTCTATGATTGAATCTTCAGGAATTTCGGGGAAGAGATCTTTTCGAACCGCAAAAATTTCACCAGCTGCACCCACAACTGAATATAATTCTGAGTCCAATGATTTAATAAAAGATTCATACTTCCAGTATAATCCTTCAGATGGCAGTGAACCATCATGTTTTGAAACTCTTTTTTCACCTGCTACGCAGCCAACTTTCGAGTGAGCAAAATGCCGTACAATTTTTCTAACAGCATCAGGATTATAGATCGCGTTAGCATCGGAAAAGATAAGTATTTCACCTTTCGAGAATTCAACACCTCTCTTCATTGCATGAAGCTTCCCGCGTCTCTGCGGAAAAAATAGATAACGCAGATTATCCGTTTGATGTTTGTCTATTATACTATTTGAATTGTCTGTAGAACCATCTGTGATAAATAAGAACTCAATTTTATCTGTCGGGTAAATTAACTCCAGACAGTTTTTAATTTTTTTTTCTAAATAGTCTTCTTCATTATAAGCAGTAATTATAATACTAACTTGCGGCTTAAAATTTTTATCAACTGAGATATCTTTGTAAGCGGCGTATCCACCTATTTTTGGATTAATTAAAACTCTTCCGAAGCCCTCAGGCATTTTTATTATGTATTTCATCAAAGGAATTCTAATAAAAACGTTCATCAATAGTGGATAGCCAAAGTATGTATAGAACACAAAAAAAATTGAGACCCAAAACGCTATCTCTATAATTGTGGTCAATCATTGACCTCAATTTTATATTTACTGATTAATCTGTAAATAGTGGCTCTTCCAAGTTTTAGTTTCTTTGCTGCGTCAACAATACTTCCGTTTGTCGCTCGAAGTGCGTTTCGAATCGCTTTTTCTTTTATCACTTCAAAGGGGAGGATTTCATTTGTTTGTTCACTTTCGATTAAAACATCCGATGGGACAACCTGCTCACTAGCAAAAGCCTGCATTGGGAGGGGAAGATCTTTCATCTGGATTTGATTTGCTTCTGCAATGATCACAGCACGCTGAATGGAATTCTCCAGTTCCCGAACATTTCCGGGCCAAGGATAATCAAGAAGAATTTGGATAACTTGTTTGGATAAGGTCGGAATTGGAATTTTCGCTTCTTCGGCAAATTTTTTTGTGAATGACTCAGCGAGAAGCAAAATATCTCCTTTACGAGTTCTTAGCGGTGGAACAGTTATCGGATATGTTGAAAGGCGATAATATAGATCTTCTCGGAAAAGTTTTTCATCAACAGCTTTTTTCAATTCACGATTTGTTGCAGAAATAATTCGTGCATCGGTTTTAATTGGTTCCGTTCCTCCAACCCGCTCAAAAGTTTTATCTTGAAGAACTCTTAGCAATTTTGATTGCAGACTTAACTCAAGCTCGCCAATTTCGTCAAGGAAAATCGTTCCACCATCAGCCATTTCGAATTTTCCGATTTTGCGAATATGTGCACCTGTAAACGCTCCTTTTTCATGACCAAAGAGTTCGCTCTCGAGCAAATCTCGCGGAATTGATGCACAATTAACTACAACAAATGGTTCGCTTTTTCTTTCGCTGTTGAAATGAATGGCCCTCGCAATCAATTCTTTTCCTGTTCCGCTTTCGCCATAGATTATTACATTCACAGATGTGTTTAACACCTTTTGCATGAGACGGAAAACTTCTTCCATTTTGTTATCAATTGCAATGATGTTATCGAAACTATACGAACGCTGTTTTTCTTCTAATAAACCTTTTAGTTCACGTGCAAGATCATAATTCTTAATGGCATTTTTTATTGTGACTTCAAGTTTTGGAAGATCGATTGGTTTTGATAGATAGTCGAAAGCACCGAGCTTTAATGTCTCAATTGCAGTTTCAACGTTGCCTTGAGCAGAAAGCATTACAACTGGGAGATCGAAATTCTTCTCTTTAATACCTTTCAGTATTTCAATTCCATTTGTACCAGGAAGCATAATATCAAGCAAAACTAAATCTGGTTCGGTATCTGAATATGAGAAGAATGAATTCGCATCTTTAAATACTTTAATTTGATATCCCCATCTGTCGGAAACCCAATGAGAAATTAGTTTAGTTAAATTTTCTTCATCGTCAACAAGAAAAATTAATTTATCATCCATCTTTAGTTTATTCCTAGCTCATTAATTGCATTTAAAAAATCTTTTATTCTAAATGGTTTGGTCATGAATAAATCTGCCCCAGCTGATGCAGCACCGTCCCGATAAAAATCGTAATCCACCGATGAAAGAAGAATGAAGGGGATCTCAGATATTTCTGAAGTATTTTTTAATACCTTGCAGAAGTTAACGCCATTCATACCGGGCAGCAGTACGTCGGAAATAATTAAGTCAGGATAATCTGTTTGATGATTAAGATATTCTAATGCTGATTCTGCATTTTCCTTCAACTCAACCTCGAGTCCAAATTTCTTAAGGTTGTACACAATTAAGATTTGAATTGCTTTTTCATCTTCAACCAGTAGAATTTTTTTTCTCTTCATCCTTTGCTCCTTCCCTCACCAAGTCGAATTGGAATTCTTACAGTGAATGTTGTTCCAGAGCTTAACTCACTTTCCACGATAATATTTCCGCCATGAAGTTGAGCAATAGCCTGGCAAATAGTTAAACCTAATCCAGTTCCTCTAAACTCAAAGCCCGGTCTATACACTCGATAAAATTTATTGAATATTCTATTCAAATCTTTCTTTGGAATTCCAATACCAGTATCAGTTATAGTAATAATAAAATCAGATTCTGAAGATTTTAATTCTATAACTACTTTTCCACGAGTGGGAGTAAATTTTAAAGCGTTACTGATAAGATTTGAGGTTAGTTGTTGAATTTTTTCAGCATCTACGCAAGAGATTACGGCAGAATTTGGAAGAACTAAATTGAAGTCGATGTATTTTTCATCAGCGATCGATTTGTAATTATTAAATGAAGCCGTGACAATATTGTTAATTAAATGTTCTTTCAATTCAAGTTTGACATTTCTTTTTTCGAGATCGGAGATGTTTAACAAGTCATTAATCAGCGAGGCAAGACGCTTCCCTTCATTAAAAATTATATCAACAAATTCACCTCTCACATTTGACGGCATCTGAGGATCATTTTTAATTGTTTCAGTGAAACCGATTATCGATGCGAGTGGAGTTCGCAGTTCATGTGAAACGCTTGAGAGAAAATCATCTTTCATCCTCTTCAATTCTTCGTATGGTTCTGCTGCAAAGCTATCTTCAACCGAAAGGAGATAAGAATCCACATCCATGGGCAGCATCTCATCTCTTTGAGCAACTGGATCTCGTTCGAATTCATCCACTTCAATTAATTCAAGCCTAAAAAGATATTTTAAATTCGATTCCGGCTCTGAAGAGAGTAATAAAACTTTTGCATCAAATGGAATTATTTGATTGAAATTTAAAATGAAAATTAATTTTCCTGACCAATGGCCATGTTTATTCACAGAATTAAAAACTTTATTAAAATCAATCCCATCAGCTCTGAAAAGTTTATCTATCTTGACTTTGACATTCAGTATTTCGTCCTTGTTTGCCGAATTACATAATTGAGAAAGCAGATTGTTATAAAGTTCAATTTTTCCCGACCAATCGGTAATAATTACTAATTCATCACTTCGATAATGTGCCAATGGATTTATCGATGAGTTTGATTTTTCATTTAGTGAATTGATCATTGGTTGCTTCCATTTTCTGATTTGATTTCACTATCGAGATAGACTTTGAATTCATTGAATGCAACTATCAATCTTATACCTTCAAAATAAAAAGTGAACATGTATTTTAAAATCCTTAAGATACTAACGCCCAATTCTTTTTTTAAGAACCAAAAACAAATAGCTGCACCAATCAATAATGAAATTAAAGATGAAATGGATGCGCCAATTAAATCGTAAGTTGGAATTAAAAATACATTGAGTATAAAATTGAAAGCCAATAGAGACATTACTAACCAAAAGTGAGTGCTTGGCTTCGCGAGCGTATCCATGCTAAGTCCAAAATACTTGATGAATGGTTTAAACAGACTAAACAATAAAATGAAATAAATAACAGGAAGTGCATCTCCATAACGTTGGGAAGCTATAATGTGAATGATGTCCTTTGAAAAAATTGATAGTACGATTATTCCCGGGACAACAAAAGCCAAGATCACTCCAACCGAACGCTCATACAAATGTCTTAATGATTTGTCACCAATCTGGTTTAATCTTTGAGTTGATTTTGGGTAAACGATAGTTGCAACTGAAGTCATTGGAATATCAGAAAAATTGCCAACTCTCATTGCAGTATTGTAAACAGCAACATAAGTCGTATTAAAAAAGTAACCGAGCATAATTTGATCAATATTAGTAAAAAGTATTGAAAGCACATTCCCGCCCAGAGCATATTTGCCAAAGTGATATAATTTTTTAACCCAATCCCAATTTATTTTTTTCGTGAATTTCAAAAAGTCCTTAGCAAATACATAAATGACAATTCCCGCACCCAATACAGAGATTGCCTGAATAACTGGAAGCATATAAAGCGGAAGAAATTTAAGAACAATAGTAAAGTATGCAATAGTTCCAATAAAAATAAAGTTACGTACAAGGTTGCTGTAATATTGTCCACGGAAATTGAATCGAGCTTGTTCGACTGCAGACATGAAAATGTGAGGAACTTGACAGATTGCATAAGCAGGATAGAGCATTAAAAGATAATAAAATTCCCTGCTCTCCCAAACTTTACCAAGAGTTGGTGCGAGAAAAATTATCAAAGTAATTCCCAACAGTGTCATAACCGAATGTAAAAATAATGATGCAGTTAATATATTCTTGTAATCTTCACTATTTGCTGGTGTGCTAAATTTAATCAATGCATTGTTCACAAATCCGCTTCTTGTTACATCTGCAAATGTTGTTACAGCAAGATAAAGTGCCCATGCACCAAATTCAGATTTTGAATAAAATCTAACAAGTAATATAAAGCTCGTAAATCCGGAAATTAGTAGCACTACATTTTGGAGGAAAGAGTAAATTCCGCTAGGGAACCAATATTTTTTTATCTCGGACAAGTTAATTTGATTTTTTGTTTATCATCATTTTAAAGTAAACGTCTTCAGTTTTACTTATCATTTGTTTCAAATTAAATTTTGAAACAATTGTATGCCTTCCATTTGTGGAAATATAAGAATAAAAATTATTATCAATTCTAATTCTTTCCACTAGGGATACTATTTTCTTGTAGTCGTAAGGTTTTATAAGAAATCCATTCACATTGTCGTCAATTATTTCTGAGTTCCCGTCAACATTAGATGCGATAGATGGAATGCCAACAGACATTGCTTCCAGTAAGCCATAAGGCAATCCTTCCCATAGAGAGGGAAGAATGTAACAATCAATTGCATTAAGAAGATATGCAATATCTGATCGATAGGGAAGAATAATCACTTTTTCATTTAGATGATTTTTATTTATGAACTTAACCACTTCGTTCCGGAGTTCTCCCTCTCCAACAATTAAGAGTTGGATATCGTTATTCTTATCAGCTAACGACTTAAACGCTTTCAAAAGTGTTAATGGATCCTTTTGATGAGTTAAACGGGCGAGGAATCCAATAACAAATGTTGTTCGCTCTATACTCAGTTCCTCCCGCACTTTGTTTCGATTTTTAACGCAAAATTTTTCAGTATCAATTCCATTATATATTACAGTGAAATTGGTTTTGTCATTAACAGGGGCAGAGTTGTAATTAGCTTTGGATACACAGATAATCCTATCAGCTTTCTTACATAGGAAAGCTTCAATCCTTTGCCTGATTTTTAAATTAATTTTTCCAATTCCTTTATGCGTTGACCAGCCATGAACTGTATAAATTAATGGGAGATTGTTGACGGCTGCGCAAAGTACTACATTTGATGCGCCTTTTGTTCCGTGCGCATGAATAATATCAATTTGTTCTTCAGCAATAATTGAATTGATCTTATTTCTTAATCTAAAATCAAAAGGTATTTGCGATTCGAGACAGTATGTTTTCATCCCTTTGTTCATCAATTCCGTAAGAAGACTGCCTTTAGCAAAGGTCAAAATAATTGATTCGAATTTCCTTTTATCTAAGTTGTTTATGAGATAGCGAAGGTGTGTTTCGCCGCCGCCGAAATCCGCCTGCCTTATTGTGTGAAGTATCTTGATCTTATTCAACGCTTCTCCACGGATAAAATTTCTTCAATTTTCCTCAAAGATGAGTGGGACGTATGAAGTGAATCACCTGATGCTTTGTAAATTCCAAATAATGAGAGAAAGTGATTCGCAAAAAGAATTGGCGTCGTAAATAGTGTGAAATAAATTTTAATATTTGACTTGTCTAAAATCATTGTTAGGATTAGAAAAAAACCATAAGAAATTAATACACTCAACCACAGCAAGGCCATAATGTAAAAGCCTGAAATAAAATTATATAAAATAAATGAAAGGGTGAATAAAATGATAGTGGTTAGCGGCGGTCTTAATTGAATAAACAAAAGATTAAGTTTATCAAGGTTAAAATCAGTTAGCAAAGATCTCATGATGCTAATTGAATGTTTAAAGATCATTTTTGCATGAGCAAACAACCAGCGTCTTCTTTGTTTTATGAATTCCGCAGAGGTAGAAACTTTCTCATCGTATACTAAAGCATTGGGACTAAATTTAATGCGATAACCACTGCAGATTAAAATCATTTGCATCGCTTTGTCGAATCCGCCAAAAACGTTTATTTCTTTGAGCACGGAAAAAAATAAATCTTTCTTAACCGCAAATCCTGATCCACTTATTGTTGCAGATAGCTTTAATCTATTAGGACTATATCTATCAAGAAAATTATAAAACGTATCTGTCAGGGAATCCAGCCGAGAGAAATTTGTCTCAAGATTTTTTGCAATTCTTTTTCCTTGGACTATTTTGTTTCCGTTAACAAGACTTAAATTAATTTCATCTAAAAAGTTAGGATGAATTAAATTGTCTGCATCTAAAACTATGACTGAGTCGAATTCGTCCCCAATGTATTTTTCTGCTGCATGAAGCGATTTAACTTTTGAGCTTCTATTAAATTCCACATCGATAATTTTTACTCCGGTACTTCTAAGCTTTTCAATAACTGATAATTCACATCTATCGTTAATAATAAAAATTTCATACTTATCAGAGGGATAATTTTGCTTCTTTATTGACTCGACGTTGTGTAACAGTACTCCTCCTTCTTTATAAGATGGAATTATGATTGCAAATTTTTCTACAAAGAGTGCAATTTTTTCTGAATCAGTTCGACCGAAAAGCAATGACATTAAAGCTAATGCAATTGAGTAAGTAAAAATTATCAAAAGAAAAAGTTCTATAAGTAGTAATGTTAAATCCATTGGACTCTTTTTGTTTATTTTATAAATCCATTATTACTTAATTATTATCGGTATAAACTTTAAAAATTTCATAATGAGAATCTCAATTTGGGAAAAAAAGAGAACTGCAGCCGAAGGGAGCTAGGCGCTGCAGTTCCGGGATAAAGGGCTGGGAAAGCCCTCAAAGTCAATTAATCGAGGTGCGAAATAAATGAACTGCAGGCCAATCAATGAGATTGGCTGCAGTTCCCGGATAATAGAATATCTCCCCCGAGGGTATTCTAATATCAATGCATTCAGGAGAGCACAAACTCGTGCAGGAGGAGTAGTTACTTAGTATTTTTTGGTGAGGGGAGTGAAGGATTTGTAGGAAGAAATAATGAGTGAAAGTTCTCTCTTTAACCAGGTCTCCAAGTCCCAGTTCAAATAATGTTTCTATTTCATATCTATCAATTTTCATTTTATGTTAAGTTTTTACTTAGAAAATTCAACTAGTGTGCCATTGAAAAAACATTAAATTTTGGATAATAACTATATGTCACTTTTTCAAAATGAGACTTTGCTCTAATATGAGATGATCACTTTGAGAATTGTTTAAAAAATCAGATTGAAAAAAAATAGAAAAGAAATTGAGGATTAGTTTATGAGCGAGATGATATCAGAAATATTGCTATGAGATGGAATGATTTTTTGAATTGGCAGAATCTCCATGAGCGATGTAAAGTCGTCATTAACATTTTCTGCAAGACCAATCAGTGGTGTCTGTGAACTTAATAGGTGATTAAATACTTTCAAAAGAAAAACAATTTGAAAATTTCTTATCACATCTAGATTAATAAATGCAAGATGGACATTAAATTCCTCTGAATATTTACTTGCTTCGAAAATATCCGATGTGACAAACACATAACTTTCAGGTAAGAGCGAGTTGGCGAATTTCTTTAATTCACCTGTGGAATTATGATCATCGAAATACAAAATATTGGTTTTGGGTTTCAGAAATTCCAGCTTAACTGTAGTTCCTTCATTCGAAGATGAATTGACTAAAAGCTGTCCATGGTTGCTTGTCATTATATCATAACATAACTTCAATCCAAGTCCGGTCCCTTTTTCTCCAGCAGTTCCAGTTCTCGAATGATTTTCTTTTGAAACGAATAAATTTTTCAAATATCTTTCAGAAATACCAATTCCAAAATCTTGAATTTTAAGCTTAATAAATTCATCATCATCCTCAGCTAAAATGATGATTTTACCATTTTTGTGAGAGAATTTGATAGCATTAGAGATTAAATTCGAAATGACTACTTTGGAATAATTCTTATCGAAAAAAAGATGGATGTGTTTATCAATGTTTACTTCAAATTCGATTTTCTTTTGGAATGCCTGTCCTTTGTAGCTCATTAAGACTTTATCAATTATTTTTCTAAGAGAAAGATATCTCGGCGAGAACTCGAGTAAACCTGATTCAACTTTTGACCAATCGAGCAAATCATTTATGAGTTCCACTTGCCGTTTTGAAGATTCATAAAGGAATCGTAGATAATCAGATTTTTCAGTCTCCTCTAATTCAATATCGTTTGATAATAATTCGATGAATCCAAGCATAGTATTAAAAGGAGATTTAAGATCATGCGAAACGATTGATAAAAGTCGATTTTTATCTTCGTTAAGTTTTTTAAGTCGGTTTTCTCCGGCTTTGAGTTCGGTAATATCTTCACCGGTTCCAATTAATTTAGAAATATCATCTTGTGAATGATAAAAAGGTGTAAGAGTGAAAAGGAAGTTTTTCGGATTTGAATTGTCATTTAATTCAAACTCAAACCTGATTTCCTTCCCCTCGCGCATGCACGTGTTTGAATTATGAATTATCGCTCTGATAATTTCGTCATCAAAATTTTTAAGCGGTACTGATGTCAACTCAATTGGACTGTATCTTAATAGTTTTCTAAACTGACGATTCACGTTTTCAAAATAAAATTCTTTACCCCTCAAATCGATAAAAAACATCAGATTCGATGAAAGATTAAAAATCCGCTTGAATTTATTTTCTTTCTCAATGACTTCTGTAATGTCTTTGATTATTCCATCAACTCGAATTAAGGAATCATTTTCATCTATCACTGGCACAAAAATATCTTTAATCCATTTCATTTCACCGGTCTTGGTTCGGATTCGATAATTTGTTTCCACTACAACTTTTTCTTCATTGATTTGAAGCATAGCGGATTTGCGTTTATTAACATCTTCATCAACGAGAATTGACTTCCAAAGTGAATTATTATTATAAAATTCGGTTGAGGAATATCCCAAGAGCTTTTCGCAAGAAGGACTTATAAAAATCAGCCTATTCTCAATTGGTGAATAAGACCAAATTACATCCGGAAGAGATTTTAAGATGCTAATTAGAGGAGTTGTTTCTACCGGTGCGTAGATATTTTTTTCAGCAGATTCCAATATTTCTATATTTCTCAGAGTTTTTCTAAGTACATTATCGGTGATTGAAACAATTTAGTTTAGTCAGTATTTACAAATTTTTTGCTGATTTTCTGGGCACAAAATCCGACAAAAATTAACAAATTTTTTTTCATTACAAGTGTTACTTTGAAATAAATTTTTAGTCTATTGTTAAAGAGCATGAAGTATCCTATGAAATTTGAGGGACACCTTAACTCAACTGTTGCACTTGTGCTGATTTAAGGTTGGTAACGACTGAAAAAAGTCTCCTTTTGTTTATGTTTTTTAATAATCGGCTGCCACTGAAAGGGCAGCCTTTTTTGTATCAAATCTTTCCACTAATAGTTTGAAAAAATTTCTCATTTAATTAATTTGAATCTACTCTGAAAAACTATGAAAGCATACGAAAAATCTGGCGTAAATATTCAAAAAGCTGAAGAGCTTGTTAGTAAAATTAAAATTCATGCTAAGTCAACTTTTACCTCGAATGTTTTATCCGAAATCGGACACTTTGGCGGTTTCTTCGATGCACGCTTTGAGGAATACAATGAACCTGTTCTTATTTCGAGTGTTGATGGAGTTGGGACTAAATTAAAGATTGCAATTAATGCAAACCGTCACGATACGATTGGACAAGATTTAGTAAATCACTGTGTAGATGATATTTTATGTGCAGGTGCTAAACCTCTTTTCTTTCTCGATTATCTCGCATTTGGAAAGCTGAATCTTGAAGTTGCCGAGCAAATTATTAATGGATTTTCAACCGCATGCAGAGAAAATGGATGTGCACTAATCGGTGGAGAAACTGCAGAGATGCCAGGACTTTATGCTGAAAATGAATATGACATTTCTGGTACAATTGTGGGAGTTGTAGAAAAGAAAAAAATTATTGACGGTAAAAGAATTCAGCCTGGCGATGTGTTGATCGGACTGAAATCAAATGGACTTCATACAAACGGATATTCGCTCGCTCGAAAAATCCTTTTGGAGAATTTTTCTTTGACTGATTATTTACACGAACTTGATTCGACTTTAGCAAATGAGCTGCTAAAAGTTCACAAATCTTACCTAAACACAATCTTTCCATTACTTGGTGAATTTGATATAAAAGGAATTTCTCATATCACTGGAGGAGGAATTCTTGGAAATACTAAAAGGATTCTGCCAAACGAATTAAAATTAATTATTGATTGGAATAGCTGGGAGAGACCTGCGATCTTCCATCTTATACAAAAAACCGGTAATATCAGCGAAGATGAAATGCGAGAGGTGTTTAATCTTGGAATCGGAATGATTATCATTATCTCAGAGAGTGAAAAAAGTAAATTAGTATCAGAATTAAATGCAAATGGGGAAGTTCCTGTTTTGATTGGAAGAGTTGAATGAGATTCTTGTTCTACTCGATACTGCTATTCTTTCCTATATCACTTTCAGCACAAATATTATTTACAGCAATTGATCACTCGGAAAACGATATTAGAGCTTGCATGCTTAATGATTCAACTCATGAAATAATTGAAATATCTTTAAATAGATCTTATTTACCAACTTGGATCGGGGATAAGATAGTTTTTAACTTTGGCAATCACATTTGGATGTCGGATAAAAGTACTAAAGATCAACGAATTATTTTTGAAGGACTTAAACCCGTTGTTTCAAAATCGAACTCTTTGATTGCTGGATACTCTAAGCAAGGAATAACGATTGTAGACTCAAGTGGAAAAGTTCTAAAAAAACTTGAAGTTAATTTTTGGGAAAAGGTTACACCGACTTTTTCTTTCGATGAAGAGAGTATTTCTTATTTCGATAAAGATCGTGAAGCATGTTATCTTTTCAACTGGAAGAATGAAACAAATCGTTTATTCGGAAAAAATATTTATCATCCAGTCTGGTCGCCAGATGGAATGCAGATTTTGTTTAACACTGGAAAAATGGATGCAAATTTTCGTGTTGCAGTTGTCGACTCTTCATGGAAAGAAGGGACTCCAGTTAATTATATAACAAGCATTAATGAGAACGCCGTAGTTCCGATCTGGTCACCGAAGCAAAACTATATTGCATACATGATACTTCATTCCAAGAATTCAAATGTTGAATCTGATCTTATTAGCAGTAACATTATTTTATACGATATCAAAACAAAGGTAAAAACGATTATTGCTGAGGATGCTGGTTTTACGGAAGGAGCTTATCCGCAATTCTGTTTTGATGGTGAGGAAAAATATCTTTATTACACTTCAGTTAATTCTCTCGGAAATGGTGCGCTTGTAAAAATCGAGTTGAAAAACAATTTCCAAAAAAAAATTCTGACACACGACAAAAATTTTGATTGCAGACTTCCTGCTTGTAAGTAACATTTATTAATATTACGTAAATGCCTTTAAGAACATTCATAACTTCGAGAATTACTTTAAGTAAAATCCTTTTTTTGATATTCCTTGCTCTAGTGATTGTTTCATGCTCCAAATCAACAGAAGAGTTGAAACAAGAATCTGAGAAACTTTTCAGTCAAGCATCGGATTTGTACAGCAGAGGATATTTTCAACAGTCTGAAAAATATTTTCATAGATTACTTGAAATCGATCTTGAACTTAAGAATTCCCAAAGAATACCAAACATTTATATTTATATAGGATTAATTAAATTCAATCGGGGCGATTTCGAGGGGGCTAAAAAATATTACACTTCAGCAGAGATTGAATTCCGAAAACAATTTAATAAAAAAGGAGAATCTCTCGCATTAAATAATCTTGCCGGTGTACAAGCAACTCTTGGAATGTATGATTCTTCTGAAATTACGTATAAAAAAGTTTTGTCGCTGAGTTTACTTTCGGCAGATAAAGAAGCAGAGGCAATCGCGCATGTAAATCTGGCATCGCTATATAAAGAAATTTATAAAACAAGCGAAGCGTTGAAACAATATCAAAAGGCATTTGAATCTTATACTGTTTTAGATGACTATCGAGGTAAAGTTTATGTGGCAAACAGAATTGGTGAGCTTCATCTTCATTCAGGTAATCAGTTGGCAGCACTCGAATCATTTGAATTTGCAATTGGGCTTAATGCCAAGGTAAACTCGGATTATTTATCATCTTCGATTTTCAACAATATTGGATTAGCATATTTTCACCAAAAGAAATTTTTACTTGCATTTGAATCATTCAAAACAGCAATTGAAAAAAATAGATCTGCTGAGAGGGACGAATATCTCGAAATCATTTTGCAAATTAATCTTGGTGATGCAGCATTTGAATTAAACCAGTATTCGAAAGCAAGAGAATATTATATCTCTGCATTAACTGTAGCTGAGCTAAGCTATTATAAATATTTAGCACCGTATGTTCAATTGAAAGTTGGAAAATGCGATCAGAAGCTGAGTGAACTATTTAATGATGGCAGTTCAAATTCATCCGCAGAGATGTACTTTAACTACGCGCTTGAACGCTTCACGGAATCTAAAAATATCGAGGGGCAAAAATCTGCAATATCACGGCTCTTGAATCTATATCAGAATATTGGAACGTCCGAAAAAATATTTGCGTTGTTAAAATTATATAATGAGTTAAATCCATACGCTCCTTGGAGATTTAAAGAGTGGTCGTATCACATAGCGAAAAATTTTGAAAACGATAATTCAATAGACATTATTAAAGCGTTCTTCATGAAAAAAGATTTGAATGCAGCTTATAAAACTTTATCGATCGAAAAATTATCACAGTTAAGGCGATGGTTCATGAAATTTAATGACTTCTCGTTTCTCAATAAGGAAGAATCGGGTATTGTTATCTCACTGAAAAACGAACTGCACAGAATTGAAAACTATCATGAACTGTTAATTAAAGAATTATCACTTCCCACTGCTCAACGAGACGATAATAAAATAGAGCTTCTGGAAGATGAAATTGATAATTCAGATGAGAAAATAAATGAACTTAAAAATGAGCTTAAATCGAAAAATGGAAAAAAATATTCGTTACTTTTAGATCTTACGTACAATCCTCTGGAAGCTACTTCGTCCATAGATTCAAAAAAAATATACATTGAAATTGTGCCAACTGAAAAAGAGCTTATGATATTCTTAATCTCAAAATTTGGAATTGAAATGAGTAAACAAAATATTACTAGAGATGATTTCGAGTTTCTTTCAGCAGATTTATCTCGAAACTTTCAGGCATATTCTATCCAAGAATTTAAAAAAATTTCCGGAAGACTTTTCAGTGCTGTATTTGGAAATATCAAGAAAAAAATTTCCGGCTACAAAAACGTTAACTTCATTCTGAATGATTATTCTTCTAACTTTTATCCGCATTTGTTGTATTCTACGGATGATGAAAAATATTTTTGCCGAATGGTCAACGTAAGCTATAGCGCTGGACTATTTTCAGATGAAAAAAATAATTCAAGCGGCTCAGTTGTGTTCAGCAGCGAAATAAATTTAACTAAGCATAATGACGAGTTGAAATCCCTAAATTCTGCAGAGCTTGATTACCAGCAATTTAACAAAAGCTCATTAGAACCTGATAAAGTTAAGAACGTATTTGTTTTTGCGAGTCTGATCTTGAATTCAAATAATCCAAATTCTAGTTACATCGAATTAAATCCGGATACAATTATTGATATTGAGGGACAATTATCCCTCAGTAAATTTATGAGTATAGGATCTGAAAACAGTTATATTTCTGATAATTATTCAGATGAATTATTGGGTGTGAGAAATTTCTTTTCTTTGTACAATTTATTGAAAGGAAAGAGTGTGATTTTCCCCCTCATAAAAAAAGAGAAAGAATCTTCCAAATTCTTTTTGTATAATTATGCCAGAGGGTTGAAGAATAATGAGAGAGAGGAAGCTTTTTATAGCACAATAAAACTTATGATGGAAAATCCAAAATATTCTCATCAACGATTTTGGGGAAATTATTTCTTCATGAGTAATTGAATAACATGCGATAGATTTTTTTATTGAATTCTAAAATTAAATATTTCTCGCTGCTAATCGTTTCTATTCTTGTTGGTTTAAGTACTTTATCTTGTGAACATGGCATTGAACCGAGAGTTGAGCCACCGAGAACGGGCTTTTCTGGAACAATCAAATTCATAAATGATTGGCCTAAAGATGTTTATCGAACACATATTGTTGTCTTTAAAGACACAATTAAAATTCCAGCCGACTTCAATATTCTAAATATCGGATTTGTTAGCGATACGATCCCAATGAATCTGAAAAATTATAATTACGAATCAGATCAAAATCCGGCCTTTGCAATCAGTCCGGGTGTATTTAAATACATTTGCATCGCTCAATCAACCGTCCCGCATGTTTCGTTAGATAGAAAAGATTGGCGAGTTGCAGGAATTTATTTTACTCCATATGATTCAACAAAGTATGGACAAATAGAAATCAAAGAAGGAATATTTTTGACAAACATTAACATAACTGTAGATTTCAAGAATCCACCTATACAACCGCCGAAATAAAATGAAAATCAAAAGCTGTAAAATATATTTCACCCTTTTTGTTTTATTACTATTATTTCAAAATGTTTTGGCGCAAAAATTTGGACAGCTAACCGGAGAAGTCACAGAAGAAAACGGCACTCCACTCATCGGTGCGAATGTTCGAGTAGAAAAAACCTTGTTGGGTTCCGCAACTACAGCAAAAGGCACTTTTCGAATAACAAAAGTTCCGGTTGGTGTGGTAACAGTCAGAATTTCGATGATTGGATTTGAAACCAAGTTTGTTGAAAATATTTCTATTAATCTTAATGAAGAAACGAAGATTGATGTACAACTCAAACCAACACCAATTGAAACAAGTGAAATAGTTGTTACTGCAGGTAAATATGAACAAAAGATTTCTGAAATTCCTGTAAGTCTCAATCTCATCAACTCGCACGAACTTAGCCGAAAAAATATTTATGAGTTTGATGATGCGCTGCGATATGTCCCCGGAGTTAATGTAACTTATGATCAAGTTAGTATTCGTGGTTCTAATGGTTACAGCAGGGGAGCTGGTTCGAGAGTGATGATTTTATTCGACGGAATTCCATTATTCAGTGGAGACACTGGCGAAATTATCTTTCAGATTATTCCTATTCATGAAATTGAAAGAGTTGAGATTGTTAAAGGATCTGGTTCGGCGCTTTATGGCTCTAGTGCAATGGGCGGAGTGATAAATATCATTTCAAAAGAAACTAGCGGTAATCCGATCTATTATTTTAAAACTTATGCGGGAGTTTACGACAAACCATTTTACGATCAATGGAATTGGTCTGAAAGGACAAGAATGTTCAATGGCTTAATATTATCGCATTCACGACGTATTAGTGATCTCGGACTGAGTCTTTCCTTTTTCAGATATGAGAACGATTCCTACAGGCAGAATAATTTTACCAAGCGATACAGTCTTTTCTTAAAATCAAAATACAATATATCAACATCCGAAAATCTCTCGTTCCTACTAAATATGATTTCCTACAACAGCGGTAATTATGTTTTTTGGCGGGATTCGAGAAATGCACTCATACCTCCGGTAGATGATATCGGACAAACTGTAGATGCGTTTAGATTCAATACTCATTTGATACATCAAAAAGCATTCGCTGATGATTTTTTACTAAGCAGCAAGCTATCACTCTTTCATAACGATTGGCGAGATAACACAGAGTCTTTCAATCAATCAAAAAGCGATATGATTCGAAGTGAAATTCAAGCGAATTATTTGCTCAGTGAGAATAATACACTTACTGCAGGAATCGAGGCAAATATTTCGCGCGTGAAATCAAATATTTTCAGTGAACCGATTGCTTATGGAGCGGCGCTCTTTGCTCAAGACGAATTTAAACTATTCAAGGATTTTAAAACTACAATTGGCGGAAGATTTGATTTTCAAAAAGTTGATACACTTGTTTCGGAATATCACTTCAATCCCAAACTTGGTTTTAATTATTCAGTCAACGAAGACCTATTTTTTAGGGCTTCTGTTGGACGTGGTTACAGAGCACCAAGTGCAGCTGAACTTTTTACGACAACGAGTGTTGCTGGAATAAATGTTGTTCCAAATCCAAAGTTGAAATCTGAAACAAGCTGGTCGTTTGAGTGCGGTGGAAATTTTACTCTAGCAAATTTAGTTAAGTTAGATGCCGCAATTTTTCAAAGTGAATATTATGATTTGATTGAACCTGGATTTGATTACAAAGGTGAAATCATCTTTGATAATATCACGCGAGCAAGAATTCAGGGAGCTGAAACACAACTCAGCGTGAATTTATTTAATAATTTTTGGGATGTAAATATTGGATACACTTATTTATGGGCACGCGATCTGAAAGAGAAAAGCTTTTTAAAATACAGACCTCGTCATTTAATGTACCTCAACTCAATTTGGAAAGTTGATTTTGTCGAGCTTGGAATTGATTTTCGATACTGGAATCGAATCGAAAATATTGATCAAGAGTTTGTTCAACTGAACATTATCAAAGATGGAGATTTAAGAGAAAAAGTTTTCGTAACAGATCTGCATTTAACTTTCGATTTAATTCATTTAGGTATTCCTGTCCGGACTTATTTCAGCGTTAATAATTTGTTTAATTACAATTATGTAGAATTGATAGGCAACGTTGCACCGATTAGACATTTTGTTCTTACTCTAGAGGGAATTCTGTAATTTTCATCTCAGTTTTAAACAACAATTGAAGCTAATTATGAAGTATTTAGTTCGTTTTCAATATTTACTTGTTACTAGTGGACAATTTTGCATTCGGATTGCAAATTTGTCCAGTTACTTATATATTTGGTTGTGATTAATAGAGAAATAACAACTAAAGCACATCAACTTGCTGATAAGTTTCCTATTCTTGCTGTAATTGGACCGAGACAATCAGGTAAAACAACATTCGTGAAATCTGCTTTCGCAGGAATGGATTATGTGAATCTCGAGGAACCTGATGTTAGATTATTTGCTCAAAAAGATCCACGTTCCTTTCTAGCTTCACATTCACATGGATTGATAATAGACGAAGCTCAAAGAGTTCCAGAGATATTTTCATACATTCAAGCTTTCTCTGATTCTTCTAAGAAATCGGGGCAGTATATTTTAACAGGATCACAGAATTTTTTACTGCATGAAAATATTTCGCAGACATTAGCCGGGAGAGTTTCTATTTTGAATCTGCTTCCATTTAGCTTTCGTGAATTATCTATTGTCGGTTCAGAGAAAGATTTTTCGGAATACATTTATCGAGGATTTTATCCGCCAATCTATGATAGAAAAATTGAACCAACCGATTGGTACCCAAATTATATTCGAACCTATGTGGAGCGAGATGTCCGGCAATTAAAAAACGTAACCGATTTGAATTCGTTTACACTTTTCGTGAAACTTTGTGCTGGAAGAATTGGACAACTTTTGAATATTTCATCGCTTGCTGCTGATTCCGGAATTGCGGTGAACACCGCAAAATCCTGGATTTCTATTTTGGAATCAAGCTTTGTTATCTATCGTCTTCAACCTCATCATCAAAATTTTAACAAACGTCTGGTTAAGATGCCCAAGATTTATTTTTATGATACTGGATTAGCCTGCTCATTATTAGGAATAACAAACTCAAACCAGGTCAAAGTGCATTATCAATTTGGTTCGCTGTTTGAAAATCTAATAATAACTGAATTATTAAAATTCCGTTTAAATAGAGGGTTGAGCAGTAATATTTATTTTTGGAGAGATAAACTTGGAAGAGAGATTGATTGTTTAATAGATGACGGACTCGGTAAAATAATAATTGAGATCAAAGGAGGTATGACAATTACAGATGATTATTTAAAAGGGCTCAATCACTATCAAGAGCTATCAGGAAAAAGAAAGCTTAAATCTTATGTTATTTATGGTGGTGATAAATCGTATTCATTTTTGTCGCATGAAATGATTCCATGGTATGCTGCAAATGAGATCTTTGCGAATTAACTCATACTTTTTTCTCAAAAATATAAATTAATAAGTATGGTCGATACACACTGTCATTTATTCTTTGATGAACTTTATTTTAAGATCGATGAAGTTATCGATAATGCAATAGCAAATGGAGTAAATTATTTAATTTGCCCCGCAACCAATCTTGAAACGGCGAAACAGTCTATCGAAATTGCTGAGCGTTTCGAAAACGTTTATGCTGCTGTTGGTATTCATCCTCATGATACTTCAGATTTTGATGACAATAAGCTTATTGAAATTGAAAAATTACTTCAGCATCCGAAAGTTGTTGCAGTTGGAGAAATTGGACTCGATTATTACTACGATTATTCTCCAAAAGATAAACAGCATTTTGCGTTCCGCGAACAAATTAAGTTGGCAAAGGATCACGATCTGCCAATAATTATTCACAATCGAGATTCAAGTGAAGATTTGATGAAAATTTTTGAATCCGAGGTTGATGGAAAGTTGATCGGACAGTTCCACTGTTTCGATGGCGATCTTGATATGGCAAGAAGAATAGTTGAACTTCGGTCGTTTATTTCTTTTACGGGAAACATTACTTACCCCAAGAATGAAGAATTAAGGAAGCTGATAAAGCGAATTGAACTTGAGAATCTTTTGCTTGAAACAGATTCGCCATTTATGTCTCCGGTGCCGTTCAGAGGCAAACGAAATTCACCTGCGAATTTAAAATATATTGCAGAGAAAATTGCCGAAGTCCATGAATTAAGAATTGAAGATGTAATTCAATCAACAAATTACAGTGCATTTAAAGTTTTTGGTATTGGAACTAAACCCGAAGTTGCATTCACTTATCAAATCGGAGAAGCTTTATACATCAATATTACAAATAGATGTAATGCTGATTGTGTTTTCTGCGATAGGAAAGGGGAAGCAATCGTGAACGGCTATAATCTGAAAATGCCAAAAGATTTGGAACCTCCGGCTGAAGTTTACTTTAAGGAAATTGGCGATCCAAAAAGATTTTCCGAAATCGTTTTTTGTGGATTCGGTGAACCGACAATCCGATTGGATGTCGTTAAACAAGTTGCAAGATATGTGAAGGACAATGGAGGAAGAACAAGATTAAACACAGACGGACATGGAAATGTTATAAATAAGAGGAATATTATTCCGGAACTCGTCGGTTTAATCGATTCAATTTCAATTAGCTTAAATTCATTCGAGCCGAAGCAATACGCACAATTGATGAATATCGATGAATCAATGTTTTATGAAATGATCAATTTCACCAAAGAAGCCAAAAAAAATATTCCAGAAATTGTGATGACAATTGTTGGACTGAACGAAGTCGATGAAAAGAATGCAAAACATTTTGTTGAAAAAGAACTTGGTGTTAAGTTCAAATCAAGAGAATATTTTTAGTCAAAATAATTTCATCACCACAGAGAACACAAAAAACACAGAGAAAAAATCGGCGTTGAGGTTAGCGATTTTCCAGCAGTTCGGTTAATTTTTGCCGTAAAGGAAAAGCTGCAGTCGGATTCTTCTCGATATCTTCAAGAATAATTACCATCAATTGCATTGCTGGTGCATAATTGGGATTAAGCTCAAGACAGTTTGTTGCATACTTTTTCGCATTGTCAAAATCACCCCTGTTAAATGAGACTTTTCCTAACCCATAAAGTCCATCCGCGGATTCGGGAAAAAGCTCAAGCGTTCTTCGAAATTCTCGTTCAGCACTGTTATTATCACGAAGCATTTCGTATGAACTTCCCAATAAAAAATGAGTCCGAGATGATTTAGGATCAAGTAATACAGATTTGCTTAGTACTTGAACAGCGTTTTTAGGTTGGTTGTTTTGCAAGTGATAAACTGCCTGCTCATTTAAATATGAAACCTCTTTAGGATGAAAATGTAATTTTTCCGGTTCGAATTTAAAAACTTCGAAGTATTCAAATTCGTCGATCGGGACGTAAACTGGTTTTTGATTTACTGCTTCGAACCAATTTCTTATTGATGCAAAATATGAAACGTTATTTTCCGAAAAATACTTTCGCATGTAATCTGTGAAATTCTTTTCATTTAAATGAGAAATAACTTCAGGATTTACTAATCCAACCATATCAACAATTTTTCTCTCAGAATAGAAAGCAAGCGCTCCGATATCGTGAGTTGCAATTACAGCATCTTTTGGAGTGTTATTTTTCAGCCAGTTGGCAATCGCAACGTGACGAACATTGTGGTAATTCCAAACTTCACTTGTCTCATCCATTTTTTTGAAATTTTCATCCAAGCTGAAAATAATTGTTATACCGATAAACAAAGCGAACAATAGATTCAATCCAAAACTTTGATCAGACTTTGATCGTTGTTGAATAAATTCAAGAATAATTGCAAAGGTATAGAGCGACGTTAATATCATCATCGGGATTACAGGCATCAAATATCTTCCAAAACGGTGAGCGAAGGGGAGCTTTAAATAGTAAATGACGATTAATCCGATTGTGAATAATACAAAAATTAAAATCGGATTGTAGCTTCTTTTAAACATACTTACTGATAAATTTATGATACTAATACAGAAAGTCACCCCTATCAAAACTAATTCCCCCTTGGAAAAATATTCCAGCACATCACGTTGGAGAAAGCTTTCTCGATTTGATCCGAAGTAATACTCAATTTTTGCTGCATATGAATTTGGAAGCAAAGAGCCCGAAAGCAAAAAATTAAAAATGAAGTAAAGTGCGACTAATCCAAGTCCAATTGCTAACAATTTAGCTAACTGCTCTTTGTTGAACATCGGAGTTGAAAATTCATCGTTCTTGCTTCTAGAAGCGACAAAAAATTTATAAAAATAATCGATAGTTAAAGCAATCCATAGAATTAATCCTTCCGGCCTTGCCCAAACACTTAATCCTAAAAATATTCCAGTAAGAATAGAATTATTCTTCTTGTAAAAATAAATCGTGGAAACTAAGAAAAATATGAACATCGTTGTTTCCATTCCGGAGACTGAAATCAAATTTAATTTTGGCTGAATTGCGATCATCACTGTTGCAGCTATTGCCAAAATCGTCTTTGATGGAAAATCGATATAGACTATTCTGTATGTGAAAAAAACAGTCAGTGCTAAAAATGAGATACCAATAAAGTAACTTAATATGAATTCATTTTTAATTATAAGATAGAATAAAGCTAAGATTAAAGTGTAAAGCGGTGAAGTTGAACCGGATGTGATGACATCACTCTTGAAATATGAATATGCACCATATTCAATCAAATTTTTCGCAAATGTTAAATGTATCCATGGATCATCCAAAGTAAATCCATACGAATTGTTCTGACTATATGATTGGATAACATACCACATCCCGATTATAATACTCAGCAGCACCGCTCCTATCACGAAAAAAATGTTTTGCTTCTTATTCAGCGACTTCGATAAATAGAGTGCTGGCTTCTCTTTTTTCGATATTTCTTTTTGCTTAGCGTGTTTCTTTTGAAATTTTTTGCTCATACGATTTAAAACATTAACTTTTCGATGGTTTCACTGCTGAGATGATGATGCCTGTCCCAATATTAATATTGCTTTTGAAATCCAGATACATCATCAATAGAGTGAATGGAAAAGTCACTAAATAATAAATTGGTAAAAGTAAAATTAGAAGTTTTGAAAGATTTGCTAACATAATAGGGATTTTAATTCCAAGCCTCCAAGCCTTATCTCCCCAGAAACCATAGGTATAATCCAACTTCCTCATTTTGAATCCGACTGATTCAAGCTTCTGTGTAAAATCCTCTTTTGAATAACCATCCCGAAAATGTTCACCGATAAAACTCTCTTCATCGTGGGCATGAACATCGCTTCCACCGAACAAGGATGGAGTATTTATTATAACAATCCCGTCCGGCTTTAAAGCGGTATAAAAGTTTTGAAATACTTTTACATCTTCCTCAATATGCTCCATCACATCGATGCAGATAATAAGATCAAATTTGTCGGTGTGGTTTATCTTTGTGAGGTCTTCAATGCCGAAAGAGACGTTTTGAAAATTGTGATTTTCAAAAAATTTTTTGCAATCTGATATGTAATCATCTTTGACGTCGATTGCGTAAATATTAGCGTTGGGAATTTTTTTTGTAATGTAATAAGAATACTGTCCAAAGCCGGTTCCGGCATCATAAACTGAAAAATCAGAAGTCTTAATTTCTTCCACTGCGAGCAGTATCTCTCTTCGAACATACCAAGAACGAAGGAACATTATATCTAAAATTTTATAGAATAATTTTCTTAAGATGGGACTCTTTCTTATGAAAGAAGCAAAAACATTTTTGACCGGATCGTAATGCATCAAGAATTAAGAAGAGATTTTTGAATTTCGTTAAAAACTCTTAAGTGTGAAATACTGCTCATGCAGTTTGGATTGAAATCGCATGTCATTTTATAACAGCCAAGGCAGTCGAGCTCTGAAGTAACTTTGATGATCCTGCCGTATGTTTCAATCTCGGCAGAGGAAGTCGGTCCGAAAAGCAAAACAACTTTTTTATTTAACGCAGTTGCTGCGTGCATTGCCAATGTATCGCCAGTAACAAGCAAGTCGCAAAGATTTAGAAGAGAAAAAAATTGTCGCAGAGAATTATCAGTGCCGGTATTTATAACGCGATTGTAATCAATCAAGCTCAATCTCAAGTTTCTTTCTTTCTCATAATGTCCGCCGTAAAGAAAAACGTAAAAATCTGTTTCATCTAAAATTTTCTTAATTAGATTTTCGAATCCATGATAAGTCCATTGCTTGTACTGCCATCTTGGGCTTGCACCCGTGTTCATTCCGATTATCTTTTTATTGTTGGCGATCTTAATTTTATTTCTAAAATTTTTCGCGAAATCTAATTCATCCTCAGTAAGTTTTAGAATAATCTCAAATTCCTTTGGATTTATTTTAGCTATCTTTTGAATAATTGACTGATAAGTTTTTGTGTTTTTCTTCTTAACATCGTCAAAAGCTCCCATCTCAAACCACTCGATTGCTTCATGATTAAGTGCAACTACTTTTCCTTTTTCATCAAGTCCGAAGCCAAGTTTTTCATAACCCTGGGCTTTAGTGCAAATAGCAGAACTAATAGGAGAAGGATCTAAATTTAAAACAACATTATAATTTTCAGCAGCTAAAAAATAATTTGTATCGAATGATTCGAGTGCAAGCAATTTGTCAACAAAAGGATTATTTACAAATAGCGGTAGTGCGTTGCTTCGCGTTAACCAAGTAATTTCGGAATTTGGGTTGTTTTCTTTCAGCCCCTCAAGAATTGAAGTCGTTCTTAAAACGTCACCGATTGCATCGAGCTTTATTATTAAAATTTTAAACTCAACAGGTTCATAATGTGGACAAGTATCGCATTTCACACCTTCAGATTTGTGAAATGAACAAGGCCTATCGCCTGGAAAATGTTTGCAGTCGTATTTTAATATCATGTTTCAATCAAATTTTCGCAACGAAGTTACTAATTTTTTTTCAGAGATTGAATTTATTATCTATGTACTGCGAACTAAATTTAACTTGGTTTCTTTCTCAACCAATTCAAAATCAATTTTGATAAAAAGAGATGAATAATTTATGTTTGACTAACAACTTGAAAGGAATTGTAATGAAATCGATAAGAGTAAATCCAATTGTATTCATAATGCTTTTGATTCTTACCCTGATCACTGGTTTTTTTATAAATGAAAGTAACGAGATAACTCTATCAACAATTGAGCAAGCAGAAAAACTTTTTGGTTTGAAATTTACTGAAGCAAAAAGAGATTCAATGCTCGACGAGTTGAACGATAATTTGAAAAGTTTTCAGAAGCTTCGTGAGATTAAATTGAATAACAGTGTTATGCCCTCTTTATTGTTTAATCCAATCCCACAAAATTTTTCTTTCGAAACGAAAAAAATTCCATTCAAGGTTGAACCGGTAAAAATAACTAGACCTAAAAATCTGGAGGATGCAGCATTCTATTCGATTCTTGAATTAGCTTACTTGTTGAAAAACCGCCTCGTAACATCCTTAGAACTTACCGAGATGTATCTTAATAGATTGAAAAGAATTGGACGAAAGCTTGAGTGTGTAGTCACGCTGACTGAGGAATTAGCAATCAAGCAAGCAAAGCGTGCAGATGAAGAAATTGCATCAGGAAAATATAGAGGTCTCCTACACGGAATTCCTTACGGGATAAAAGATTTGTTCTCAACAAAAAAGTACAAAACAACTTGGGGTGCACTGCCATACAAAGAACAATTAATTGACGAAGATGCTGAGGTTGTTAAAAGATTAGAAAAAGCAGGTGCAGTGCTTGTTGCAAAATTAAGTATGGGAGAGTTAGCTTGGGGAGAAACCTGGTTTGGTGGTTACACTCGCAACCCGTGGAATTTGGAACAGGGTTCAAGCGGTTCATCGGCTGGTTCTGCTTCTGCCACTGCTGCTGGATTAGTTCCATTTGCAATCGGCTCGGAAACTTGGGGCTCGATAATTTCTCCCTCAACACGATGCGGCGTAACTGGATTACGTCCAACTTATGGAAGAGTAAGCAGAGTTGGAGCAATGGCATTAAGCTGGTCGATGGATAAAATCGGTCCAATCTGCAGAAGTGCTGAAGATTGTGTAATCGTTTTCAATGCTATTTATGGAAAGGATGGAGTTGACCCAACACTTTACGATGCGCCTTTCAACTATTCACCGAAAGTAAATTTGAAAAAAATAAAAATAGGATATATCAAAAGTGAATTTGATAAAGAACGACCTCAAAAAGAATCTGACGACGATGTTCTCAAAGTTCTAACATCACTTGGAGCAGAGCTTAAACCAATTGAATTGCCAAATTTACCCGTGAATGATCTCAGTTTTATTTTAAGTACTGAGGCATCAGCAGCATTTGATGAATTAATAAGAAGCGGTCGGGAAGATGAATTAGTGCGTCAGATCAAAAACTCATGGCCAAATGTTTTGCGTGCACATCGTTTTATCCCAGCCGTTGAGTATATCCAAGCAAATAGAATCCGTACACTCTTAATAAACGAAATGCAAAAAATATTTAATGAGATTGACGTTTATGTTGTGCCGACTTTCGGAGGGAGCAGTTTATTGTTGACAAATCTTACTGGTCATCCATCTGTAGTAGTTCCAAATGGATTTAACGAAAAGGGGAGTCCGACAAGCATAAGTTTTGTAGGAAAATTATTTGGAGAAGGAGAACTATTAGCAGTTGCAAAGAAATTTCAAGAGGCGACGGAGTTTCATAAGAGGCGGCCGGAATTGTGAAGGTGGAATTAATTAAAATACATCGGTGTTTAGATGTTTGGTAAATAGTTTATTTCAATTTCGGGTAGTTATTTGCTTAGTAGCATAATCTTTTTCTAATATATATTTGTAATTAGTTAAACGAATTTGTAATTTTAAATCGATAATAAGCTACACTAAAAATCAACAAGTTCAGATGGAGAGTGAAATGAAAAATGAGAATAATCAAAAAGAAATCTTTGAAGTATTTGAAGAACTTGAGAAAAGAGCTAAAGAAATTTACCCAACTATAGATAAGGATATAGAAACATTTAACTCTATGAGGGTTGAACAGGAGAGCTATTTAAATTATCTCTCATTATTAAATGAACAACCACTTCCAAAAGCATCTAATCAAACTTGTATAGAATAAATGCCTACTTGGGGAAAAATATTAGCTGAAATCCAAAAAGAAATAAAGAATAATAATCCCGCCGCTTTTGACACTGTTCGAAATAAATACTTAAAAGAATTAACAGAGAAAACTCATAGAAACACCATCATATATGCAGCTCGTTGGACAACCGGCGATGTTCCGGCAAATATTATATCAATTACTGATGAAGATTTGCAGGCATTTATGGAAGCTATCCACGGTTTAAAAGGTGATAAGTTAGATTTAATATTACATACAGGCGGCGGTTCGGCAGAGGCAACAGATGCTATTGTTACTTATATAAGACAAAAATTTATTGATATTCGGGTTATAATTCCTCAAGCCGCAATGTCTGCAGGAACTATGCTTGCATTAGCTGCAGATGAAATGATAATGGGAAAGCATTCTTTTATAGGACCAATAGACCCTCAATTTATTTTAAACACACCAGTTGGTGTGCAGGCAGTGCCGGCACAGGCAATTATGGAACAATTTAAGAAAGCACAAAAAGATTGCGCTGATAATCCTAAGAATTTAAGTTCTTGGCTGCCAATGTTGAGCCAATATGGACCAGCTTTACTTGTTCAATGCCAGAATCAAATTGACTTTGGCAGAGACTTAGTAAAAACTTGGCTTGGAAATTATATGTTCAAAGGTGAAGATGGAAAGAAGGCTGAAGAAATTTCTGAATTTTTATCTAACCATGGTAATTTTAAAACACACGGTAAACATATAAGTATCAATCAAGCTAAAGCTATAGGATTAAAGATTGTGGACTTGGAAAGGGATCAAGATTTGCAGGAAAAAGTTCTATCTGTTTTTCACGCTACTATGCATACCTTAAATACAACCGCTGTAAAAGTTATTTGTAATCAAAATGGAAATGCTTTCATTAAACAGTTCCAGATACAGTTACCTATAAAACGACCATAAAAAATACTCTCATATCTGAAATTTTTCATCCGTCTTCGCTTATAGCTTCGCCGGACAGGTACTCTTTCTCCGTTAATGCGAAGGCGGGGTCTATTCTACCAATGGGGAATGGGTATTGTGCGATTGATATACAATTAGGACAATTCATGTGCAAATGTTTTATCCGCTAAGTAACCACCATTACGGACATTTATTCGGCAATTAATTGCCAAGAACGCCAAGTAAATGTCAAAAAGATTAATCAACTTTTAGATGTTTACCTTCCTCGGATTCATAAAATGCATTGTGAACATTTAAGTAGTCATAGAAATTATCATAATTTTCAAAATGAAGGTTTTCACTAAACTGGTGTGCTCTCGAAAGCATATCAACATAAGGTGCAGGATCTTTTTGACCTGCCTGTCGGACAGGCAGGTTAGTCAATCTCTTTAATGTAAGCAGATAATCATCTCGATAGACTGTCGGGATAATGATCTTACTTTGATTTTTACTAATGAGTTCAGCATTCATCATTACACGTG
>VGVX01000024.1 GCA_016873845.1 Ignavibacteria bacterium | reverse complement strand
AAAAAAAGCTCAGAATCAAACTGAGCTTATTTATTATTTGCGGGGCCGACGAGACTCGAACTCGCGGCCTCCTGCGTGACAGGCAGGCGTTCTAACCAAACTGAACTACGACCCCAGATTTAAAGAACTAAAATACATTTTAAATTGTCTCAAAATGCGATGCAAGTTTAAGGAAATTTCTCTTAGTTTTCAAATCAAAATTTTGTGACAAGTTAAAAAATATTTTGTAAGTTAATCCACACTTGAAAAACATAATAGGATATAGAAACCATATGAAAATTACTATCTCTTCGACTCTACTTTCACTTTTTTTTATAATTGGATTTGTAGGGTGCAATTCACCAGTCGAAAAAGGATCACCCGAATATTTAGCTGAAGCCAACCAATGGCACAACAAACGTATTGAAAGTCTCAAGAAAGATTCTGGTTGGTTAAATCTTGTTGGACTGTTTATTCTCAAGGAAGGGGAAAATACTTTCGGAAGCGGCAATGCTAATGACTTTAATCTTGATTTAGATATACCGAATAAACTTGGCACATTTACTCTTAAAGACAGCATTGTAACATTTGAGAGTGATACTGGCGTTAAAATTTCAAGTGATGGAAAAGAGATCAGAACAGCAATACTTCAAAATGACATGACTGGAAAACTCACTATTCTTGAATATGAATCATTACGATTTTTTATTCTTAAGCGAGGTAAAAAATATGCACTGAGAGTCCGGGATTTAAATGCACCTTTGGTAAAGGAGTTTAAAGGAATTGATAGATTTCCCGTGAATGAAGACTGGAAAATTTCTGCGAAGTTTGTCCCTTATAGTACACCAAAACTTCTTAAAATTTCCAATATTATTGGAAGTATTGATATTGAAGAATCACCAGGTATGGTCAGCTTCAACTACGATGATAAAACTCATACAATAGATGCAATTGATGCTGGAGATAAACTCTTTCTGCTTTTCGCAGATGAGACGAATGGAACAGAAACTTATGGTGCGGGAAGATTTCTTTACTGCAGTAAACCAGATTCAAATGGAAATGTAATTATTGACTTTAACAAAGCTTACAATCCGCCTTGTGTTTTTACTCCGTATGCAACTTGTCCTTTACCTCCTCCGCAGAATCATTTGAAGCTTGAGGTCACTGCCGGAGAAAAAACATATGGGGAACATTAAGAAATTTCTTAAACCCTCAAATGAACTTTTCTTTTGGTAAAAGGTTTGCTATGATTGTAATGTCGATTTAAATGAAATTAATTACATTTAACAAAATGATTAATTAGTGAAAAAGACAGTTTCAATATTTTGTATATTTCTTTTAATCCTGCAATCATTTGGATTCATTTATCTCCAAGTGCAATTGAAGTTTTTTTATAAAATAGAAATGCACAGGCAGATTGAAATTGGATTGCATTCTGAATTGATTGAACAAATTGAAGTATATTCAGGTGATATTGAAAACGGGAAAATTAATTTCATTCAGATTGACGAAAAAGAGTTCAAGCTAAATGGTAAATTGTATGACATTGTCAAAATTCAAGTTTTCGAAGATAGAATTATTTATCATTGTATAAATGATACTAAGGAAGAAGAACTTGAACATCAATTAGTGAAATTTATCTTCAATAACTTTAATGGTAACGAAATTCCGATCCCAATTAAAAATTCAATCCAAATATTGAACTTAGATGCGATTTCTGAACAATCTTTTATTTTGAATCATAACTTGATAGAGTGTGAATATTATTTAAACCTCACATATAGTTTAAATGAAGTTTTCATTGACATTCCTTCGCCTCCTCCTAAATCACTACATTCATAACAATTAAAATTCAAATCAAATGGTTTCCAATAAAAACTGGGAGCTGAGGATATTTTTTAATATTGTAAAGACCTAAGAGGTTATTATGTCAAAAATCTTTTTTTGGCTTACACTCTTTTTCATTTATATCAGCTTGCCTCAAAGCTTACTGATGGCGCAGGAAGATAAAATTGAAAATAGGTACTACGTCATCCCTCGTTCAGATTCGTTAACTTTTGAAATGGACGAAGTGGTTGTGACAGGTACAAGAACAAGTAAGCGAATTATTGATATTCCTTATTCGGTCAGCCGATTAAGTAATGTGAATTATAAATACGATAAAAAAATTTCGATTAGCGATGTGCTTGGCAGTGTTCCTGGATTATTCATGCAGTCACGATACGGCAATCATGATGTTAGGATTTCAATTCGTGGATTCGGAAGCAGATCAAACTCCGGAATTCGAGGTGTACGAATCTTGCTGGATGATATTCCGGAATCAGAACCTGACGGTCAGACACGGATCGAAGCGATAGATTTTAATTCTATTGGGCATATTGAAATTGTTAAGGGAAATTCTTCTTCACTTTACACAAATGCGCCAGGCGGAGTTGTAAATTTTATTAATGATGTCAACTTCACTCGATCATTCGTGACAAGTTTTAATGAATTTGGTTCATTTGGTTTAAAGAGAAATGGATTAAAACTTGGTATTCGCACTCCTGAGTACGGCTATCTGCTGACATATTCTTATCACAATTACCAAGGATATAGATCACACAGTTCAGATTATTGGAATATACTGAATACAGTTCTTGAGACTTATCCGAATGATCTATCTCGACTTCAAATTCTTGGTTACTTTGTTTCAGGTCTGATTCGTTTGCCTGGCTCGCTTACATTGCATGAATTTAAGTTCAATCCGATGATGGCTGATTCCATCGAAATAGCAAGAGATACAAGACGGATATCAAAGAAGGGAAGAGTCGGGATTCGATTTTCATCCTTCTTCGATGAATCAAGAAATGATCAAATAGAATTAACAGCCTATGGAACTATAAAATATTTTGAGCGAACGGCGAAAGATTATAGAATCATTAATAGATATGGAATAGGCAGCAGCTTCAAATTCATGAATAAATCAAAATTCTTTGAACACAGTAACGAATTTTCTATTGGCGGAGATTTGCTCTATCAAGCCGGACCGATTGAATCATTCAAAAACATTTTTGGTCAGCGAGGTGATGGAGTTGATAAACTCACCGATGAAGTAATCGGCAATGCAGGATTTTTTATCTCAAATTCTTTCGATGCGATCGAGAAAAAACTCTCCTTACTTCTCACCGGAAGATATGATAACGTTGTTTTTGAAGCCGTTGATAAAGCTCTTAATTCAAGAAGTTCCAAGAGAAGTTTCAATGCGTTCACTCCGAAATTGGCATTGAACTATAAGCTGCACCCGACTGTCGCTTTGTACAGTTCGTATGGATTAAGTTTCGATTCGCCTGCTGGAAATGAACTTGATAATTATCCATTTAGTTCTCAGCCAGCAATTCTGATTAATCCGGATCTCAGACCTCAGAAATCCAAGAATTTCGAAATTGGAGTAAAAGGAAATCTCATAGATCATAAAAAATCTTTCTTAAGAAATGTATTATTTGAAGCGACATTTTTCAGCAGTAGCATAAATGATGAAATCGTTCCGTTCGAAGTTAACAAAGTGGTTTATTACCGCAACAGTGCCAAAACAAGTCGAAACGGTTTTGAGTTTGGTTTAACAACTGAAATATTGAGCAGATTAAATTTGAAATGTGCTTACGCATTTTCTAATTTTAAGTATAAAGAATATCTTGCCAAATCAACAAATATTACAGGAGATGTGATTAAACTTGAAGACTTCTCGAATAATACTGTTCCAAGTGTGCCAAAGCATAATGTGAATTTGTCTTTATCATATGAGTATAAAATTTTACAAATTCTTACTTTGTTTTTGAAAGAAAATTTAATCTATGTCAGCGGCATGCAAGTAGATGACCGTAATTCTGAATCGACAGATTCATATTCGGTTTGGAACACGCTGTTCGGATCAGATTTAACCCTTGGGAGATTCAATATTTTAGTTTCTATGGGCGTAAACAACATGTTTAATAAAACGTATGTTGGATTCGTCAATATTAATTCAACCTCGGGAAGATATTATGAAGCTGGAGAACCCAGGAGTTACTTCGGAGCGATAAACTTAGGATATACTTTTTAATAAATAACTGAGGTACGCAGAATGGACTATTTGTCATGTTGAGTCCCGAGGAATCGGGACGAAACATCTAAAAAAATCTGAAAATTGCATCGTTAGATTCTTCATCCGTCAGTTGACGGATTCAGAATGGCTGTTTTGCGTAACTTGAGTATATAATTAACACTGAAACGGATCATAACGGAGTTGATCCGCTTCTAAATATTAAATGAACGAAGTATGAAAAATCATCATCAGAAAAAATTTCTAGGTACGGTAGTTATTGGTTTACAATCTTTATTTTGTCTGGTAACTGCTGCTAATCTATCGGCACAAGCAATTTCAAATAATTTCCGGATTTTCCCCAGCAGTACAACCCAAACAGAAGTATTTATTACTGTTCATCCTTCAAATCCAGATATTTTATTTTCAACTGCCAATACCATAAGTTTTACTCCAAGCTTTTTTTTGAGTGAAGGAATTTACGTTACAACGAATTTCGGATTCAGCTGGTATGGAAGTGATACTTGCAACGGTGCTAACGTTTTTTTTCACGGCGGCGATCCTGGAATTACGATTGACAAAAACGGTACATTCATCATTACTCGTTTAGGGCGTACTCCGTTTTATGGACTTTACTCTCATTTCTCGACTGATATGGGTTTAACTTGGTCGAATCAAAAAAATATTTCAACCGATGATTTGGAGCGAGCCGCAACAATCAGCGATGTTAATACTGCAAGTCTATTTTACGGACGAACATACACAACATGGGTGAAATTTATCCCTCCTTATCCTATTATGACTTCTTTTACTACAAATGGCGGATCAACGTGGTCAGCACCAAAGCAGGTAAACAATCCTCCGCAAAGATGCGCAGGAGGAGATATTTCAACTAATAAACAAGGACACGTATTTATTTGCTGGGCTGGAGTGACGAGTGTTTCTCCATTTAGTGAAGTGCACGTTGGAGTTGCATCTTCATCAAACGGCGGGATAGATTGGAATGTAAAAGAAAAAGCGTTTGATGTAAGCGGAATACAAGGAGTGCTTTCCTCGAAACAGAATATTAGAGTAAATGGTTTGCCGAGAATTGCTGTTGATAATTCAGAAGGGATTCGGAGCGGTTGGATTTACATCGTTACTTCTGAAAAGAATTTATCACCAGCCGGTAATGATCCGGACATAATTTTGAGACGATCTACGGATAGCGGTAATACTTGGTCGGCAGGCATTCGAGTCAATCAAGATCCAGTAAACACTGGCAAGACTCAATTCTTTCCTGCAATTCATGTTGATGATAACGGCGGTGTAAATATTATCTATTATGACGATAGAAATACAACTAACGATTCGTCAGGTGTATTTCTTTCCCGATCAACAGATGGCGGGGATACTTGGATTGATTATGAAATAAGTGATCATAATTTCAAGCCTGCTCCAATTGGCGGACTTGGCCAAGGTTACCAAGGTGATAATATTGGATTAACATCTTCAAGAAAAATTTTGTGGCCGGTTTGGATGGATAATTCGACGGGAATTTACCAAGTTTGGTCAACGAAAATTGATCTAACTCGCTTATCTATTAATGATGAAATCCAGATTGAAGATTTCATGCTCTTTCAAAATTATCCTAATCCGATCAATTCGTCTACTAGAATAGAATATTCAGTATCAAGAAGTGAGAAAGTAAAACTAAAAGTCTACGATCTATTAGGAAGAGAAATTATAACTCTCGTGGATGAAGTAAAACCAAGTGGGAAATATGAAATTGAATTTAATGCATCTAATTTACCTTCGGGAGTTTATTTGTATTCGTTGACTGCAGGAAAGTTCAGTTCGACAAAAAAACTTGTTGTCATCAAATGAAATTCAATTCAAAAGGACCATTTTTTTCGTGGTTACAAAATCTCCGGATTTCAGTTGATAAAAATATACACCGCTAGCTAATTGAAAACCTGTCTGCTGACGGGCAAGATTGAAAATGGAGAATGGATAATTATGAACTCCTCCATCAAGTTCTTCATCGACTAAGGTGACAATTTCTCTCCCAAGTATATCAAACACTTTTAATGAAATTCTACTGATAGCTGACAAGCGAAAGCTGATGATTGTATGTGGATTACCAGAATGGATGGCTTCGCCAAATGGATTTGGATAATTTTGAAATAATTGAAATGAATTCAGTCTATAATTTGATTCTTCAACCTTGGTTGAAATGGAATCAATTACTTTAAAAGTTTTCCAACTGTCAGTAGTTTTTAGAGTTTTTGTCTCAGAAATTCCCCAGGCAGAATTTTCATCAAGAAAGTGAAAGCGATAGACGCTAACATTAATTGTATCCCATGTGTTTCCAGAATTTAAAGTTGAATAGATAAGGCCATTAGAGGTTACCAATCCTCTTAATTGCGAAGCGAAATGCTGGTCAGTAATCCCAAATTTAAAATATTGTCCATTCCCATATGGACTCCAAGAAGTACCGCCATTAGTCGATTTTAATAAAAATCCTTCAGCGACAATATATATATGATATCCGCTCAATAATAAAAAATCGGATGATAGATAGGATGATCGATAAAAGCTACTATACGATGAATGTAGATCTATCGGAAGTTTCAACCAAATATAGCCGCCATCTGTGGTTTTAAATAACGTTGAGCCAGAAGTCGCAATTCCTTCAACATCATTTAAAAAACTGAAATTGGTTATTGATACGTTATATGGCGAATCAATATATGCATTAGTCCAAGAATTGCCATTATCGCTGGTGCGTAGAATTTTATTATAACTTCCAACAAAGCCAGCGCTATCGTTCAGGAAATGAACTGTGAAAAATGGTGTTGAATTATCAATCGTACTTTTAGACCATGATCTGCATGTATCACTTGTAAAATAGAGATTCGACATCGAGGCTGCCCAGCCTTTTCCAGATTTAGTAAAAGCAAAACATATTATTTGAGAGTCAAATTGTCTTATAATCCAACTTTCTCCACCGTCGTAAGTTACTTTTATAGAGCTGTCAGTCCGAACTACCATTCCAATATTTTCGTTAAGGAAATAAAGTACAGAATTTGATGCCGAAAACTTCGATTGGGAGAATACGAATTCACTTCGAAGGATAAATAAAATTACAAATAACCAGGTTAATCTCATTTTATTTTTTTTAATCTTGTCATTTTAGTATAATCATCTTCCTTGTTTCAAGATAAGAGCCTGCACGAAGTTGATAGAAATAAATCCCATTGGATAATGGAAAATGATCCGTCAGCTGACGGATGGAAAATGGAAAATGATAGAAGCCGGCATCTTTTATTTCATCTACTAGTGTCGCCACTTCTCTTCCTAGAATATCATAGACTTTTAGTGAAACATGACCATTAACCATTAACTGATAACGAATAACTGTCTCGGGATTGAAAGGATTAGGAAAATTTTGAAATAATTTATGACCGATCGGAGTAGTTAAAACGGCATCATCAATAGAATTAACAATTGGTGGTTTATATTTATACTTGAGTACAGTACCGCGTTCACCGACTGCAAAACCAGTAAGCGAATCGACAAATTGAAGTTCATATATCGCAGTACTGTCAATTGTTGGTATTACTTCCCAAGTTTTTGCCGAGTCTCTTGTTAGTAAAAATTTTTTTTCAATTCCAATCGTAGACCAGCCCTCTGTTGGTTTTCTGAAAGAAACAGAATGTGCAAATCCAAATATTTCGAGAGACCTATAATCCCAAGAAATTCCAGCGTCAGATGAAATTACAACACCGGCTCCAAACTCGTAATCACCTCCTACGCCCACAATATAGTTCGAGTCAATGGCATCGATTTGCAAGATAGGTTCAGGTCCAACGGGTCCAGAATCCCAATCGAGTCCAAAATTTCCAGTTCGCCAAATCACTCCTCCTACATCACGAATTCCTCCATTAGCAAAGGCGAATTGTTTAGTAATAAACTTAAAATCCAAAATTGGAAAATTAGAATAAGGACCAGTAGTGATTTTAGTTTTTTCCCAATTAATTCCACCATCTATTGTTCGTAGAATAGTTCCATTCCCAGTTCCCAAAAATCCGATTGAAGAATCTACAAAATGAATACAATTCAAAAAAACATTCTCTTCGGGAAAATCAGAAATGCGCCAGAAACTCCCTCCGTTTGTTGTTGATAGAATAACTGAACCGATTGGAGTTTCTTCAGAATAACTCCATGCAATTCCCCACCCAAGTCTATTATTGAGAAAAAAAATATCTCTTATCTCTGATTCGATTCCACTTGATTGAACTTGCCAGTTATTTCCACCGTTGTTTGTGTGGATAATAATTCCAGAGTCCCCGCCAACCCAGCCGGAAAGTGAATCAACGAAAAAAACTTTTCTCAAGTGTGTTGAAATGGGAGTGGATAATTTTTTCCAATTAGAAGTTGTATCTGAATAGGAGATGCTGCAACTAAATATGATAATCAGTAAACAAAAGTTTATTGTGAATTTGGAATTCATTTCGTTAGTAAATTACGAATAAAAAATGTTTTCATCACTGATATAAACTACACATATCAGATGTTTTACTAAGAAAAATCCTAAAGACTTGCATACGTGCAAAAAAATATTAGCTTATTAAGTAGATGAAAGGAACAAAATACTTGAGGATAAAATGGGATTAAAAGTTGAAGGTATTATTTTTATGGCAGTAGCTTGGACAACGGTTTTTTCACTTCTAATATATTGTTTCTCGAAAGTCTTAAGTTCACGCAGCAGAAAGCTACACGATGAGGCGGATTAATCAAAAATAAAATCAAATTCTGCCGATTGGATCCCAACTCTGAACAATGGATGCTGAACTAATTTGAGTCATCTGGCTGTCATTCGATTCTGAGCCATTTTTCCTGTCAACAAATTCGTAAGAACCATCTGGTAAAAGAAATCTAGCGTTGAAGTTATCTTGGAGTTGGACTTGAAGAACACTCTCGAGAATGAAATTCTTTATGTTATCACCTGAAACCGGGAAAAGAACTTCGACACGCCGATTTAGATTTCGCTCCATGAGATCTGCACTTCCCAAATAGATTTTAGAATCGCCGTTATTGCGGAAATAAAAAATTCTTGCATGTTCTAAAAATCTGCCAACAATACTCACAACGTTAATATTTTCACTAACGTCTTTAAGTTGAGGGCGAAGCATGCAAATTCCTCTGATGAGTAAATCAACTTTCACTCCTGCACAGGAAGCTTTGTATAAGGCTTGGATCATTTTTGGATCTGTCAGAGAATTCATTTTGAAAATCAGTCTGCCATTACCAAATTTTTTATGCGATTGAATTTCGTCATCAACGAATTCTAAAAGTCGTTCACGCATATTTATTGGTGCTACAAGTAGTTCTCTGTAAGTATCCTGCTCTGAGTATCCTGTGAGATAGTTGAAAAGTTCAGATGCATCGGCAGCGATTTTTTCATTGCAAGTAAATAAACCGAAGTCGGTATAAATTTTTGCAGTTTGAGCATTGTAGTTCCCAGTTCCGAGATGAACATACCTTTTCAGTCCATCTTTTTCATTGCGTACTACTAGTGCAACCTTGCAGTGAGTTTTTAATCCAATCAGGCCGTATACAACGTGGACTCCAACTTTTTCGAGGCTTCTCGCCCAATGAATATTATTTTCCTCATCGAATCTTGCTTTGAGTTCAACAAGAACGGCAACTTGTTTACCGTTCTCCGCGGCTTCAATAAGACTTGCAACAATAGGAGAATTCGGTCCAACACGGTATAATGTTTGTTTGATTGCTAAAACATTTGGATCGTTTGAAGCTTTTTTAATAAAATCAATTACCGGTAAGAATGCATGATAGGGATGATGTAGTAAAATATCATTTTTCTTGATTGCTGCAAAAACATTTTCTTCTTCTTCAAAAATCTTCGGAGTTGCCGGATAGAATGGCTGCAATTTTAAATGCTGATGTGGAAGATCAAAAAGTTTAATGAGTTCACCAAGCCCTAGTGGTCCATTTAAAACATGAACCGAGTTTTCATCGATCTCTAAATTTTTCATCAAGAGATTTTTAATAATAGGCGAAAGGTCCGATTCAATTTCGAGTCTTACTACAGCTCCAAATCTTCTTTGCTTAATATTTTCTTCAATGATTTTAAGAAGATCGTCTGCTTCATCTTCTTGGATTTCGATATCAGTATCGCGAGTCACTCTAAAAATAAATGATTCGATCACTTTCATTTTTGGGAATAAAGAATCAAGATTTGCTTGAATAATTTGATCCAGCAATGTGAATCGAGCTTTTCCATTTGAATAGGATTCAGGTCGATATTTCTTTTGAATAAAATCAATATTAACGAACCTTGGGAGCGTTCTTGGTATTTTTACCCGTGCAAAATGTCTGTCGCCATCAGGTTTTTCAATTGAAACGGCTAAACTCAAAGATAAATTAGAGATATGTGGAAACGGTCTGCCCGGATCGAATGCCAATGGCGTAAGCACAGGAAATATCTCTTTTTCGAAATAAGATTTCAAGCACTCACGCTCCGAATTCGTAAGTTGTGAATATTCAAGAATTTCAATGCCTTCTTCTTTTAATTGGGGGAGAATGTCGTTTTTATAACATTCCATAAAGGTTTTCAGCATTGGTCGAATTTTACTCTCAATCTTTTTCAATGTATCAATTGGAGAAAGACCATCAATCCCAACATTCAACAAATTTAGGGAGACTTGTTCTTTTAATCCCGATACTCGAATCATAAAAAATTCATCAAGATTTGTACAGAAAATCGATAAGAATTTTACCCTTTCGAGCAGTGGGAGAGTACGATCTAATGCCTCATCAAGCACCTTCCGGTTGAACTCAATCCAGCTAAGATCACGATTGAAATAATATTTTGAATCTTTTAAATTCATTTTAGGACACCAATTTACGAACTAGGAAATCAAGATTAAATGAAAATCATATAGATTATCATGAAAATATTTTCCTTTATATGATTATCGACCTGAAATAGGCTATTTTTTAACATGTTCTGATAGTACAGTGTAAATATCCAAATTAGGAAAAGCATACCTTTCTCCATATATTTATTGTTTAATGGACGATAAAAAAGGTATAATAATAGCCATTGACGGACCAGCTGGTTCTGGAAAGAGTACAACTGCTAAGCATCTTGCCGAAAAACTTGACTACATTTATGTTGATACAGGAGCAATGTACAGAGCTGTTACGCATTTTGCACTCCAACGGAAAATTAATCCTGAATTTTCAGAGAAACTTATCAATTTGGTGGATAGAATGGATTTTCAATTCGTCCAAAATGGGGAAGAGCTTTTGGTGAATGGAGAAAATGTCAGCGAAGCAATTCGTTCGCCAGAAGTCTCAAAGAATGTAAGTGTTTACAGTAAAATTAGCGAAGTCCGAAAGTTATTAGTTAAAAAACAAAGGGAATTTGGTAAGCGTGGAAGAATTGTAATGGAAGGAAGAGATATTACTACTACCGTATTCCCAAATGCTGACCTTAAAATATTTCTAACTGCCGAGATCGATATACGTGCTTACAGGCGAATGCTTGAATTAAAAGCAAAAGGTGTCGAACTCGAACTAGATGATGTAAAACTTAATATTGAAAGCCGTGACAAGATCGATTCGAGCCGCGACACGAGCCCATTAATGATTACAGAGGATTCAATTATTATTGATACAACAAGAATGAGCATTAGTGAACAAGTTAACGCTATTTATGAGAAAGCTACAGCTATCATTAAGAAATTAAAAAAATAATATTAGCGCCATCCTAATCAACTAAAGTTAAATAAAGGGTAGGTGAATGTTTGATGGCAGCATTTTTTCTATCCAACACGACGGAGGATTAATGTCCGAAGAAACAAAAAATACAAACATTGCAGAACCGACAACCCAAGTTGAAATTGATAAGTCGCTTCTTGCACAAAAAAACAATTTCGATCTTGAGAACAAATATTCGATCGAAGAATTTCAAACTCTTGCAAATTTGTACTCAAAAACTTTAACCGAATTCAAAGAGGGGGAAATTATAAAAGGAAAAGTAATTAGAGTCCAAGGTGATAATGTTATTGTTGATATTGGATTTAAATCAGAGGGCTCGATTCATAAAGAAGAATTTCCCGATTTAGACCAGTTAATACCCGGAACCGAAATAGATATTTTATTGGAAAAAGTTGAAGGTACAGAAGGCGAATTGGTTCTTTCAAAGAAATTAGCAGACTTTGCTAAGCTTTGGGAAAAAATTATGAATGCACATGAACAGCAAACCGTTATTCAAGGGAAAATTCTGAAACGAATTAAAGGCGGATTGGTTGCTGAAGTTTTTGGTCTTGAATCATTTTTACCGGGTTCACAAATTGATATTAAACCTATAAGAGACTTCGATGCTTTTATTGGCAAAACTTTAGATCTGAAAATTGTAAAAGTTAATCATACTCAAAAGAATGTTGTGGTAAGTCATAAAGTTCTTATTGAAGAAGAAATCAAAGACCAACGAAAAGCAATCCTTGACAGTCTCGAGAAAGGTCAAATCTTACAGGGAACAGTTAAGGCAATCACCGACTTTGGTGTATTCATTGATCTAGGCGGAGTAGATGGTTTGATTCACATTACCGATTTAAGCTGGGGGAGAGTAAATCATCCATCTGAAATTGTCAAACTTGATGAAGTAATCAATTGTGTTGTTCTTGATTATGATACAGAGAAGAGAAGAATTTCACTCGGTATTAAGCAATTGCAAGAGCATCCATGGAAAACAATAGATCAAAAATATGCACTCAATCAAAGAGTTAGTGGAAGAATCGTCTCACTTACAGATTATGGTGCATTCGTTGAAATTGAAAAAGGTATCGAAGGATTAATTCATATTTCAGAAATGAGCTGGACTCAGCACATCAAACATCCATCACAAGTTGTTTCGATGGGTCAAATCGTTGAAGCTGTAATTCTAAGCATCGACAAAGAGGAAAAGAAAATTTCTCTTGGACTGAAACAGCTCGAACCAGATCCATGGGGAGAACTGTTAAAGAAATATCCTATCGATTCACAACATTCTGGTATAGTACGTAATCTCACAAACTTTGGTGTGTTTGTTGAATTAGAACCTGGGGTTGATGGATTAATTCATATTTCTGACCTCAGTTGGACGAAGAAAATTCGTCATCCAGCCGAAATTGTGAAAAAAGGAGATACCATCGATGTAATGGTGCTTGGAATTGATATCGAACAGCGAAAGATCTCTCTTGGTCATAAACAATTGGAAGAAAATCCATGGGATATTTTTGAAAGAGAGTACAGCGTTGGTAAAGAGGTCGATGCAACTGTACTAAGACACATCGAAAAAGGAATTCTTGTTGAATTACCTATGAAAGTTGATGGCTTTGTACCTGCAAATCACTTGTCAACCTCACCGATTAAAAACTTGAAAGCAAATTTTCCTGAGGGGGAATCACTTTCACTTAAGATAATCGAATTTGATAAAGAAAATAAAAAAATTGTGCTGAGTGCAATTGAAGCTTTGAGAGATAAAGAGAATGCAGCTGTTGAAGAATACATTGCCAAGCATAAGATCGAAAAAATGACTATTGGAGATCTCTTTAAAGAAAAGGATCACAAAAAAGGAAAATCCTCCAAAGCTGATAAAAAAGCTGAAGAAAAATCTAAACCAAAACAAGAAGTGAAGGAAGTGGAAACTGTAAGTGCTGAAGAAACTAATGTTCAGCAGACTCTTGAGGAGGAAACTACATCACAGCAGGATGAATTGCCTTCTTCTCCTGTAGATGATTCATCGAGTGAACCTTTGAAAGAAGAGAACTCTTAATTTAGAAATAAAAAATCATTGATATTGTCATTGTGTTCCTTCATTTTAGGAATGCAATGACAATTTTTATTTATATGGAATTCTTGATACTTTGAAAAAAGTTGCCTTACATACACTTGGCTGCAAATTAAACTATACTGAAACCTCTACAATTGGTAGTGATTTTAAAAGCAGAGGATTTAGTATCTCAGATTTTGATTCAAAAGCAGATGTTTACGTAATTAATACTTGCACTGTGACGGATAATGCAGAGCGGGAATGCAGGCAAGTTGTTCGTCGTGCACTTCGAAGTAATCCAAAAGGATTTGTAATTGTAACCGGTTGTTATGCACAATTGCGTCCAGCCGATTTACAAAAAATCGAGGGAGTTGACTTAATTCTCGGTTCGAATGAAAAATTTGAAATATTTAATTTTATAGATAATCTTGAGAAGAAAAATTTAGCATGTATTCACACTACTCCAACAGAGTCATTTCAAGATTTTGACCCAGCCTTTTCAAACAAAGATGATGATCGTACACGTGCATTCTTAAAAATCCAAGATGGATGTAATTATTCTTGTACTTTCTGTACGATTCCGCAAGCAAGAGGTGAAAGCAGAAGTTTACCTATTGACGGATCGGCAAAGCAGTTTCAAAATTTAATTTTTCAAGGTTTTAGGGAAATTGTTCTTACAGGAGTGAATGTTGGCGACTATGGAAGTAAATTAAATACTGATCTCACACAGCTAGTTAGAAGGTTATTGAAAACTGAAGGCGATTACAGAATTCGATTTAGCTCGATTGAACCAAACCTGCTAACTGATGAAATAATTCGTTTAGTTCGCAATGAAGAAAAGCTTTGCTCACACTTTCATATTCCTCTACAAAGTGGGAGTGATTTAATCTTAAAACAGATGAGAAGACGCTATCTTTCGGAACTTTATCAGAATCGAATCGAACAAGTGAAAAGTTTGATCCCCGATTGCGGAATTGGAGTTGATGTGATAGTTGGATTTCCTGGTGAGACGGAGCATGATTTTGAACTAACATACAAATTATTAAATGAGATGCCGATTTCGTATTTGCACGTTTTCACATATTCCGAAAGACCTGGCACTCCCGCAGCTGAGATGATAAATCAAATTCCAAAAAATATCCGAAAAGAAAGAACAAACCGATTAAGAATTTTAAGTGCAAAGAAAAAACATTTATTTTACTCAGATATGATAGGAAAGAAAGAAAGAGTTTTATTCGAACATCCTGATGAAGATAATGCATTCAAGGGATTCAGCTCAAATTATGTTCGAGTGATTCATAAACCTGATGTCGATTTAACTAATAAACTAACTGAATTCATGATAACTGGAATTCAAAACGAATATTGTATAGGGGAATTACCTCTTAATTTAAATTGAGGAAAAAATGAGATCCATAATTGTTTCTTTATTAATTGTTTTCTGCGGTCAAGTTTCCAATGCTCAAACTTTAATTTCTTTAAAATCTAAAATTAATCTCAAGCATAACTCAATTTCTGAAGCGAGTTTAACGGCAAATTTAAAGGAAGAAAAAAGCGGAGCACTCGCATTTCTTTATTCGTTTTTAATTCCTGGGATGGGTGAATTATACGCTGAGCGTTATGATGTTGGAGTATATTTCACAGCTGCTGAAGGAGTTTTGTGGTTAGGATTAAGCGGACTAAACTATTATGGAAATTGGCAGAGAGATAATTACAAAGATTATGCAGCTGTGCATGCAGGGATAGATTTAACCAACAAGAGTGAAAATTACTTTGCTACGATCAGCAGTTATTTAAACATCAACGATTACAATAATGAGAAATATTTAAATCGTGAATTTCATAAAGTTCTCGATCTCAACACTCACTATTGGAATTGGCCTTCGAATGATGCTCGGAAAAAATACCGCTCCATGTGGGTATCGAGCGAAAGTGCGTTCAATAATGTAAGATTTGCTGCTGCGATGATTGTAGTGAACCATTTGGTAAGTGCAATCAATGCAGTTATTGTTACAAATAAATACAATCGCGGTCTTGAGTCAAGTGGATTAAGCTTTAGGACAGGTTTTGAAAAAAATATTTTTGGCGGTATCGATTATAAACTTAATCTAACAACAAGATTTTGACATGCACAACGTCAAAGGTATAGTTGAGTATGATGGGACCAATTATTCCGGATGGCAGCGGCAAACAAATTCTAATTCCATTCAACAAACAATAGAAGACGCACTTTCGACAGTATTTAGAGAAAATACAAGAATAATTGGTTCAGGTAGAACTGATGCTGGTGTTCATGCATTAAATCAAGTTTTCAATTTTCGAGTTGGTAGCGAATTTGATATTTCGAGTGTACAAAAGTCAATCAATGCAATTTTACCAGATGAAATCTCAGTAAAATCATTAGAATTCGTAGATGATGAATTCCATTCAAGATATTCTGCGACGAGCAGAGAATATCTTTACATAATATCATTGAGAAAAAACATATTTTACAAAAATTATTCTTGGACAATCTTTGGGAAGCATGATTTCAACTCGCTCAAGAGGACTCAAGAACTTTTTATCGGCAGAAAGAATTTTGATGCTTTCTCGAAAAACACAGATGAGATTGACAATGCCGAATGTGAAGTAAGCTATTCACGATGGTTCTTCAAAAAAGATTTTTTGTTTTATATTATCAAGGCCGATAGATTTATTCATGGCATGGTCCGTGGAATTGTTGGTTGTATGCTTGAAACAAGTCGTGGCAGAATAACATTGGATGAGGTTGAAAATTTGTTTTTTTCTGAAAAAAAAACAAAAAGTCCATTATGGGCACCGGCTTCAGGATTATTTCTATATAAAGTCAATTATTAGGAAAAGGAGTTTATGATAAACTTAAAAGGGAAAACTGTACTTATCACAGGCGGGTCTCGCGGAATTGGAAAAGCCTGCGTAGAATATTTTATTCGTGCAGGTGCGAATGTTGCTTTAACATATAGAGTTCGAGATGACCGTGCAAATGAATTGATCACAAATTTATCATCTCAAACAAAAAAAATTAAAGCTTACAAATGTTCACTCGAAAGTGAATCCGACATCATATCGACCGTGGACAAAGTTTTCGTTGATTTTTCTTCAATTGATATACTTGTAAGCAATGCTGGTATTTGGGAATACGGGGATGCAGAAAAAATGACACTCGAAAACTGGAATCGAACTCTTGCGATCAATTTAACCGGATCGATGTTATTCACAAGAGAAGTAATCCCATTTATGAAAAAAATCGGAGGAGGAAAAATTATTATCATTACTTCCACTGCTGGACAAAGGGGGGAAGCATTTCACTCACATTACGCCGCTAGTAAAGGGGCGTTAATTTCTTATGTGAAGTCACTATCGACCGAATTAGCCCAATATAACATCCTTGTGAATTCGGTTGCACCAGGGTGGGTTGATACAGAAATGTGTGACCCAGTATTTTGTAATGAAGATTACGAAGAAGAAGTAAGACTAAATATTCCTTTGAAGAAAATTGCTGCGCCTGAGGATATTGCAGGTCCGGTATTGTTCCTGGCGAGTGATCTCGCAAATCATATCACAGGGGAAATTTTAAATGTAAATGGCGGAAGCGTACTATGCGGATAATCTTTCTATTAAAAGGTATATGATTGAGGATTAATTCCAATGCATCACATTACAAAATCTCTATCACTAAAAACTGACGTTGAAAAGATATTCGCGTTTCATTTGAATCCGAAAAATTTAAGATTAATATTGCCGCGCTATCCTTTAATTAAAATTATTTCTATTTCACATTCGCCTCTTCAAAAAGAATCTGAGATAAAAATAAAATTGAACGTTTTACCTTTCGTTGGTGTTAACTGGGTAATCGTGATCGAAAGTATAATTGAAAATAAATTAATCGTCGATATCCAGAAAAAAGGTCCTTTTAAATATTGGAAGCACAAACACAAGTTCGAGAATTTATTCGATGGAACCACTATTATGACTGATGAGATCGCATTTGAGATTGGATTCGGGATAATTGGAAAAATTCTATCACCAATTATCAAGTCCCAAATCGAAAAGATGTTTGAATCTCGTCACAATAAAATGGAATTACTATTCGGAGGTTAAATGGAATTTCTGTCAGCACTTCATCCAAAAGTTGTCCACTTCCCAATAGCACTACTGCTAGTGTATGTCTTATTCGAAATTTTATTCTTCTTTTTCAAGAAGGAACTGTTTTCTATAGCCGCAAATTATTTGTTAGTGTTTGGTGTTCTTGGCTCCATCGCTGCAGTTCTCACAGGCAATGCTGCCTCTCAATCTGCTGAATTGCTGTTTGAAAATGAAGGGATTCGTATTCCGCTTGGCTTGATTTCCGATCATCAATCTTATGCTTCAATCACTCAATGGCTCTTTACAGTAATTTTGTTTGTCCGTTTATTTACAACATTGAAAAATAAATTCAAGGGATGGATTCAAATTATTATTCTAGTAGCTTCTCTCGTTGGTTCATATTTTATTTATCAGACAGGTGAGCATGGCGGTGAATTGGTTTATAAATATGGTGTTGGAACAGAAATTATAAAAACCAAGTAGAGATGACTTCCCAACATACAGAAAGATTCCATCCCGACAAGTCGGGATGGAATCTTTTAAGTCTCTTTCAAGATGGAATCATTTATGTTCCTGAGGTGACACATGTACTATGAAAATTTGATGTAATATTGTAATTTATACAGCAATTATTAGTGATTTTACAGAGTGTTCGCAAATAAAATTTTTATCGCAACTTCATTTATTATCTGCACAAACTTAATTATCATTTGCTCGCTGCATTTTAATTTCATTCCACAAGTTTATTTCCTTGGATTCCGATTTAATTTATTTTTACTGCTTAATCTGATTCTAATATTACTCTATAACCGTAGATTGAGTGACGATCTCTTTGTTGCATTTAATAAATTTGGTAGATTTAAGCACTGGGTATCGGCACTCTTAACGCCAATTGTATTTTCGGCAGCTGTTGTTGGAACGGCATACACTTTTGGCAAAGTTCGAATTCCGAAGAACAAATACTTCTATGAATTTGGGATTTCCTCGCTGCTTGATTTTCCAATGTATTTTATTTGGACACTCCCTTTTCTAGTTAGCTTTCTTTATTTGTGGTTTATTATTATACATGATGGAAAAATTATTAGTGCGATCAGAGATTCATTTTTGATTTCTATTTCGGCAGCAGCTTTTTATTTGTTCAACTATTATGAAGTCGATTTAATTAATCACACTGTGAATTTCTCCCTTGTATTCGCTGCTTCATTGTATACTTATTCATTCTTCATGTGGTCTAATTCACTCTGGGCATCGGCACTTTCAGTTTTCACTCTTGTATATTCGGTTGTTCTTGTTTTTGGGACTACGAATCAGTTCATGATCAAGACTTTTTTCGCAAGAAATTACGATGAATGGGAAGGCTTCTTCAATCTTTTACTGATCAATAATGTGCCAACTGAATCAGTACTTATACTATTAATGATTTTTTTTAGTGTAATATTTTTTAACTTGGGAAAAGAAAATCGCTCCAATAAATGACAAAAAAATTATTTATTACATCATTCTTTTTACTGCTATTCATCCCACGAAATTCGTATTCACAAGAAATTTGGGGATTATTCGTAGCGCCTCAGATTGGTGTTCGATATCCGTCGGGTGAGTCTTATGATAAGTACAAAGTTGGATTCAGTTTGGGGGGATCTCTCCAGTATGCCACTAGTGCATTCCCATTTTTTCTAAAGACAGAATTCCTTTATGCTTATTTCCCGCAAAATAAAGTAGTCGATAATGCTTATCATCAAAAATCGATATATGGTCTCTCACTTGGAGCAGAATATTTATTTTATCCTGTCTTTGCATCGGAAGCGATTTTTGTACCGTTCATTTCATTCGATATCAGATATAATTTCATCGAACGAATAAAAACCGAATACAGTTCACAACTACGAACTTCATCATCATTCGACCAAAAATTTGGATTCAGCATTGGTGCTGGAGTCTCAGTTTTTCTTGTGGACGTCATTGCAAAATATTACTACTTAACCTACGAACCTTACGTTGGATTTGATTTCAGATTAAGGTTGCCAGTTTATATTTCACTTTAATTGTCTGCAGGGCAGACGAAGGAGGATTTATGTATTCAACATTACTTTTTGAAAATATTGAAAACACTAAAATTGCGAGGGTCACTATTAACCGCCCGGATAAATTAAATGCACTGAACTCTACAGTCATGTCAGAGTTGAAAGAACTATTTATAAAATTTAAAGATGATGAGAATGTAGATTTAGTAATCCTAACTGGTTCGGGAGAGAAAGCTTTTGTTGCGGGTGCCGATATTAAGGAATTAAATTCTCTTAATACAGGTACCGGTAAAGATTTTTCGTTGAAGGGACAGGAAGTTTTTAATGCAATTGAAAATTTGGGTAAACCAGTGATTGCCGCAGTCAATGGATTTGCTTTAGGAGGAGGATGCGAAATTGCACTCGCTTGTCACATACGATTAGCATCTGAAAATGCAAAGTTCGGGCAGCCTGAAGTAAACCTTGGAATTATTCCTGGTTACGGCGGAACTCAACGGCTTGCTCGGTTAATTGGCAAAGGTCGTGCGATGGAAATGATTTTAACTGGCGATATGATTGATGCAAAAACTGCATGTGATATTGGATTGGTTAATAAAGTTGTACCGCTAACTGAATTAATGAAAATTTCTGAAGAGCTTGCGAATAAAATTCTTTCCAAAGGACAGCTCGCTGTCAGAATGGCCGTGAAAACTATAAATGCTACTCACGAAATGGGACAAGCCGAAGGTCAAAAATATGAAGCCGAACTTTTTAGTTACTGCTGTGGAACGAAAGATTTCAAAGAAGGAACTTCTGCATTTTTAGAAAAACGAAAACCAGAATTTAAAAGAGAATAGTAATTGTTTTAAGTAGTTATTATTGAAATTCTGATGGTCTGTCTAGCAGATTCTTAATTATCTTAAATTCTTGGTTTGAACGAAAGATATCAACTATTATCAACTTGTCGGCATTGCACTTTCATCTGCATAAAAATTTCCCAAAGATGTCCATCAATGTCTTGAAAGCTGCGCCCATACATCCAACCATGATCTTGAGGTTCGGTCGGCTCGATTCCTCCTGCGCTTATCACATTGTTCAGCATTTCTTCAACCTTTTCTTTTGAATCAGTTGATAATGCAAAAATTGCTTCATTGCTGTTTGATGAATCGCAAATTTTTTTCTATGTAAAAGAATTAAAAAAGTTATCGACTAAAAGCATCGCATAAATGTTTTCGCCGAGAATCAAACATGCTGCATTTTCATCCGTGAATTGAGGATTGAAATTGAAACCAAGTTTTGAAAAAAACTCCTTTGACATGTTTAGTTGTTTTACAGGAAGATTAATGAAAATTTGTTTTATCATTGGATCCCTTTTATTGTTTTAAAATACTATAAGTTTAAGAAGTCTATTCCCATTTGAATTTCCACTATTCTAAATTACAAATTATCTTCTGTAAGCTTGACCCCTCGTCTCCTCAAGTTATTGTTCGTATGCTTTCTGCAGGATATTTATATCGAGCTTTTTCATTTGAAGCATGGCATCCATTACTCGTTTTGATTTTTGGTGGTCTTTATCTTGTAGAAATTCTAATAATTTTTTTGGTACTACTTCCCATGTCAAACCAAATTTATCGTTCAGCCAGCCGCACATTTGTTCTTCTCCTCCTTCAGAAAGTTTTTCCCAGTAATAATCAACCTCTTCTTGTGCTATGCAATGGACGAACAATGAGATAGCAGGAGAGAACTTAAAATGTGGACCGCCATTTATTGCCATGAATTTTTGTCCCTCAATTTCAAATGATGCAGTACTATCGGCCCGAATGGTCCGTCAGAGGTTGATTTTTTTACTTCCCCCATTTTTGAATTATTAAAAATAGTTGAATAAAAATTCAATGCTTCCTCAAGATTATTATCAAACCATAAAAATGGTGTTATAGCTGGCATATGTATTTTTCCATGAAATTGTTTTTTATTTTTTATCCAATTTTATACCGTCCAATGATCCATTCCCGAATAGTTTTCCTTTAACCTAAGGGCTTAAAAAAAATAAATGAGTTCTTGATAGTAAAGTGATTGAAACTCACTTATCCACTATTACGAAATCAGTTAAAAATTTATTTCACTAAAACCATTTTTTTCGTTTCAACGAAATTACCTGCTCTGAGCTGGTAGAAATAGATTCCACTCGGTAATTGATAATCGAAAATTGAAAATTGATGATTATAACTGCCAGGCTTCTTTGTTTCATTAACTAATGTTGCGACTTCTTTTCCAATAACATCAAATATTTTCAATGTTACAAAACTAGGACTTGAAATTTGGTAGTTGATATTTGTTGCTGGATTAAATGGATTCGGATAATTTTGTTTTAATTGAAAACTTAGATTATCAAGTTCATCAAAATTTTCGATTCCTGTTGTTGGATCGAACCAGCTTAGAATGTTTTGCATTAATCTATCACGTTTTATCGTAGATTCATCGTTATTGATACTTTCAAATCCAAATCCAAGGAAAAATAATTTTCCGCCGTTAGGGAATGTATTCCATCCTCCGGTTACATCTTGACCATCTGTTTTAAATGCGACGGATTTATTAAAACTTCCACGGCTCTCAATAATATCCATCGAAGTTTCGTTGGCTGCTCCCTCTGTTCCGTTAATTCGTAATGTCGAGATGTTCTTTCCAAACAAATCTGAAGTAATGCCGTAAACTTTATTTGCGAACAGACTCGCGTTTTTTAAATAATTTATTCCCAATGTATTTTGAAGAAATGATGGAGCATTCGCATTCAAGAATTCCGCAATATTTTGTCCGCTCAAAAATAGTTTTCCTCCGCGATTTAGAAATAAATCTAATGAATCAAGCTCGGCATTTGAGAAAAGATTTTCCTTATTTTTTCCTGTAAGATACAAGATAATATCGCGGCCGTAATAGAAGGTCCCCGGTTCACTATCAATAAATTCAAATGTCTTAGATGCATTTGAAAGCGATGATTGATAATAGTCGGCTAGACTTGGTTTATCTCCTTTCGATATGAGCATGATTTTTGGAATTCCAATTACAACTTTAAAGCTGTCAGAAAATTTACTTCCCCCCCCATCAACTTCTGCTTTAATGTAAACTGCACGGCTCACAAAATTCGGTTTTACTTTGATTGCACTATGCATCGAGTAGGGTTTTTCCGTCTTGCCTGTTACGTCTGTATTTACCTCATTGAATAAAAATTCGAGGTTCGGATCGTCAGTCCAAACTTTAAATTTAGTATTAGTTGAATTTATACTCTCAACATTCCGCAACGTAAAATTAACATTACCGATTTCATTTTGCTCAAGGCGCCCATTCTTAACTGTTGTATTTTCAGTGAGTGAAAAATCTTTGATCATAACGTACGGCATTGAACCAATATCAAAATCGACTATCATATCCTTTCCACTGTGACGAATGTCTCTTACTGAAACTAAGGTTGTCGAATCTGAATAATCATTACTGTTTGGATTTGTACTCAGATCAAACCTTGTATTTTTTGTCGAGCCTGGGAACGGATCTCCATCGTCACCGCGATTCCTATTAAAATTTAAATCTCTTCTTCCATCGGCTTGCATTAAGCCGACTTTATAGTGATTTTCGTCTCTATTTGTACCGATTGCATCATCTACATGGAAAACTAATACTCCTCCTGTGTATAGGAATCTATCAAAACCGATCTTCTGCCGATTCTCGACAAGAAAATATTCGTTTGAAATTGTACCAGTACGCCAAATTCTGTAAAGTTCTGCATGCTCCTCTGCATTTTTTATGATTTTACTTTTTTGGAACGAAGATATATCAATTGCAGAAACCCAACCCATTTTTTGTTTGCACCATGCGCTCATGTGAACAGGTGTGTGCGGGCTTCCGCCATTCCCACCCCACGAACCACCAGCCATTAGGCACCAGTTCCCTAATCCTTCAGATGTATTGTCTGTGTCATATAAATCGGGCAGACCGAAAATGTGTCCAAATTCATGTGTAAAAACACCGATTTCTATCAACTCACCGATTGAATTATCTCTTCCCGCTAACTCCGGCTGAATAGCATAGTCACCATCGATCAATACTCTCCTACCGGATTTGGGATCTACATCATTTGTTTCATAGGGCTGTCCGCCAGTCAGCATTCGGAAGTTCCATCGATGAGACCATATATTTGTTGCACCAGCTTCAGCACCCGCACCTGTATGAACTGCAGCTACGAAACTGATTCGCGGATTTCCATTATTATCGTAGTATGTTATGTATTTCGAAAAATCGAAAGTCGGATCCGCTGCTTTGATAAGATCCAAAACGAATTTTGGTCCGCCAGAAGACGAGAGTCCATTATTTGATCCTACATACGACATCATCGTTCCAGGAGCTTGATACCAATTCGTACAGAATCCCGAAAAGTGCATTTGATCATAAGAGACTTCTTTATAATACTGAGTTACAGTTCCAGTTGGATTTGGTCCGTCAAAAAGCTGCTGTTGAAATTGTTCTCTGCTGTAACGTGGTGAGCTGTCTGAGTATCTTCCTAATAATGTCAGAGCATTTACTGTATCTCTAACCAAAGCGGATTTAGGTAAAATATCTTTGTGTACTTGATTCCTAATTTCTTCACGTTCACGAATTCGTTTTGCCCAGTATCCCTCCAAATATTCTTTTTGAACCATAGAATGAAATTCATTAACATGTTTGGGGATTTTGATGCCATCTTTACCTGGAGAAATTGGATAACTCTCAGATACAAAAAAAATGATAAGTAAAACGATTGTAACTCTTTTCATTACTTCCCTCTTATTTATTTTGATATAACTTTTATCTTTAGCTAAATTTGAAATATGATAATCGCATTAGCTTCAATTAATCCGACAGTCGGAAAGATTAATTATAACTTCAAGAAAATTAAGGAGAATGTCAACAAAGCAATTCATCGCCGAGCAGATTTAATTATTTTCCCTGAACTTTCAATATGCGGCTATCCTCCATTGGATCTTTTAGATAAAAAGACATTCATTGATGAGTGTATTGAGGTATTAAATGATGTTGCGAAGTTATCAGAAAAAATTTCGATTGTGGTCGGAGGTATAACTCGCGACACGGATATGATTGGAACAAATAATTTTAATTCCGCTATATTTTGCGAGAAGGGGAAGATTAAATCAATTCACAATAAAACCCTTTTGCCGAACTACGATGTTTTTGATGAGGTTAGATATTTCGAACCGTCGAAAAATATTTTTCTTTCTCAGATTGGGGGAAAAAAAATTGGAATCTCAATTTGTGAAGATGCTTGGAATGATAAAGATTTTTGGATGCATAGAAAGTATGAGAATGATCCGGCTGAATTTATTGTCAAACAAAAACCAGATTTTTTAATCAATATATCGGCGAGCCCTTTCAGTATAGGGAAGGAAAAAATACGAACTGAGATGTTTTCCCAAATCGCGAAAAAAAATAATCTTCCAATAATATTTGTTAATCAAGTTGGAGCAAATACCGATTTAATTTTTGACGGTGGATGTAAGGTATATGACAGCAACGGAAATCTGATTATTGCATCTAATCGATTCGATGAGCAATTAGTGTTTTTTGATACTGAAAAAAAATATGACATTTTAGATTATAATCCAGCTGATGACATCGAAGATATATTCAACGCTCTTGTTCTTGGAATTCGAGACTACTGCTCGAAATCTCGGTTTGATAAAATAGTGCTTGGATTAAGCGGAGGAATTGATTCAGCATTGGTTGCAGCTCTTGCAGCGTCTGCTATTAAACCTAAAAATGTACTTTGCGTCCTGATGCCATCGCAATATTCAAGTGAGGGAAGTGTTAAAGATTCTCAGAAGTTGATAAATAATCTGGGTGTTAATGGAACATCTATTCCAATCAACATGTTATTCAATGAATATAAAACAAGTTTAAAAAATGAGTTTGCTGGAACAAATGAAGATATCGCTGAGGAGAATCTGCAATCAAGAATTAGAGGAAATCTTTTGATGGCACTTTCTAATAAGTTTGGATATTTACTGCTTGCCACTGGGAATAAATCAGAATTCGCCACCGGTTATGCAACTTTATACGGTGATATGTGTGGCGGTTTAGCTCCGATTTCAGATCTATATAAAACTACTGTATACAAACTTGCTAGATTTATGAACAAAGAATCCGAAATCATTCCCGAAGAGATAATTCAAAAAATTCCTTCTGCAGAATTAAAACCAAATCAAACAGATCAAGATACTCTACCACCTTATGAGATTTTAGACAAGATTTTATATCAATACATAGAAGAATCGAAGGAGGAGGATGAAATTATTAAATCAGGATTTGAACGTGAGTTAGTTAGAAAAACATTGAAAATGGTTGATAGAGCTGAATATAAGCGGAAACAGGCTGCACCAGGACTAAAAGTAACAAACAAAGCATTTGGAACGGGAAGAAGATTCCCAATTGTACAAGGATGGAGATAATAATGATAAAGCGAATTTTATTTATTCTTTTTGTGCTTACAAATTTATCATTCAGTCGAGATGTTTTGACCATCGACGGAAAATCAAATTTTGAAAAACTTCATGCGGGTTCGGAGTTAAAAGTTGCGCTGAATTTAAAGATAAATCCCGAATGGCATATTAATTCGCATAAACCGAATGACGAATTTTTAATACCAACTAAGATCAGTATCAAATCAGAAATCGGTTTAACTTTTTCAAATGTAACCTATCCCAAACCGCATGATATTGAACTTGGTTTTTCAGATGAACCTGTTTCAGTGTTTGAAGGGGAGAATAATATCATTGGTATAATTCAAATTCCTAATGATTTGGTAATTGGAAATTATGAATTTGAAGTGATCTTTGAATATCAAGCGTGCAATGACCAGACCTGCCTCCCTCCAAAAAGGATAAAGATACCGTTCAAATTTGAGCTTGTGAGTGTTAGTACTCCTATTATACAAGTGAATTCCGAATTGTTTCAAGGTACTGAATTGAAATCAGAAGTAGACGAAAAAAAAAATACTGAAGACTCGCTGATCAACGAAGAAAATTTACTTCTTTCGTTCATTTTAATTTTTCTTGGAGGACTTGCACTTAATTTAACACCCTGCGTTTATCCTTTAATTCCGATAACAATTGGATTTTTTGGAGGGCAAAGTGAACAAAAAACTGGAAAGTTATTTTTGCTTTCCGGGCTTTATGTTTTAGGAATGGCTATCACATATTCTGCGATTGGAGTGGTTACAGCTTTGAGCGGAAGTTTGTTCGGAGCCGCACTTCAGAATCCATTTGTATTAATTTTTATTGCACTTGTTTTGATTGGCTTGTCCTTAAGTATGTTCGGTTTGTATGAGTTTCAGCTTCCAAGTTCTTGGGTGGCAAAATTTGGAGGGGCGAAGGGAGGAACTTTTGGTGCGTTATTCATGGGATTAACTATGGGTATTGTTGCTGCGCCATGTATTGGTCCGTTTGTAATTGGACTCCTAACATTTGTCGGAGCAAAAGCAGATGTAGTGCTGGGATTCTTTATGTTTTTTGTTCTTGCTCTAGGACTCGGCATGCCTTATTTATTTCTTGGTGTATTCTCTGGAAAAATTAAAAATCTGCCTCGCTCAGGTGAGTGGATGGTTGCTGTAAAGAAAATATTCGGATTTATTCTTGTAGGTATGGCACTCTATTTTATTCTTCCATTACTTCCTAAAAATATTTCTGGTTATATATTACCTGTGTTTATGACCCTTGCGTCACTTTATCTTTTATTTTTTGATAGAATGGGAGAAGGGATTCGTACGTTTAATATATTTAAAAAAGTTTTTTTGACGATTGTAGTTTTTGTTGGCGCCTGGTTTTTGATTCCATCTTCTGCAAATTCAGTTGTGTGGGAAGAAGTATCTGAAATCAAGTTTGGCGGACAGCCCACAATTGTTGACTTCTATGCTGATTGGTGTATTCCATGCAAAGAACTTGATGCGATTACATTCACTGATCAGAGTGTAATAGATGAATCAAAACGCTTTCGCACTTTGAAGGTTGATCTAACAAACACCGGTGATGAACAAATTCAAAAAATGATGAAACGTTTTGAAATTGTTGGGGTACCGACTGTGATCTTTTTTAATGATGATGGGAAAGAAATTGAACGTATAACTCAGTTTGTAAGACCTGCTGAATTTTTGAAATTGATGAAAAGTGTAAAATAAATTTCGATTGTACCGGGTTAAGTGATTTATGTTTAGTTTCGTTTTCTTTTTGGTGAGATAAAATTTTGAGCTTTAAGTTCTAACGATTTTGTATTCTTTATATCCGTTATAAATTTCTGTAGCAGCAACTCTAACAACATTTGCAACGGGGACGGCTAGTAACATTCCAGCAATTCCAATCAATTGTCCACCAGTCAAAATTAAGAATATTATCACTACGGGATGCATGTTCACACTTTTTGCAAAGACATATGGTTGAACTAAGCCATTATCAATTGTATAAATCAAAGTGAATAGTAATAAAATCGGAATGAACATCGAGAAATCGCCAAACTGGTAGAATGAAACAAGCAATGCCGGTATACCACCAATTATTGGACCGAAGTAAGGTATCAAATGACCGATTCCTGCGATTAGACCAATCATAGCAAAATTGTCTATGCCTAAGAAATAAAGCCCTATGGTTGAAGCCACTCCAACAAAACACGCATCGAGTATCCAGCCGCGAACAAATCTGCCAATTTCCTTATCGACTTTATTTATGACTCTGTATGCCATTTCATAGTATCGATTCGGCAGCAAATTAATGAATCCAAGTTTCAATTCTCTTCCATCTTTCAAAATGAAAAATGTGATGAATGGTACAATGACCAAAAACGCAGCAAATAATAGAACCTCCCCAACGAATCCGGAAATGTCCGTAAAGAAACTTTCAACCGACGTTTGAATAAGTCTGGATAATCTATCTGATAATTCTCCCGGCTTTACAAGTGGGAAAATTTCTGTTATAGACTTGTCTAATTTATTAAGGAGTTCCTGAATTTTTAAGTCGCGAAGTGATACAAGTAAATTTTCAAATTGATTAGAAAATATCGGGATGAAGTAATAGACTAAAAACCCAATCAGAAATAATGCACTTCCTAGAACAACCATCACAGAATAAGTTTTTTGGATCTTAAAAAACTCGACATATTTAACTAACGGTTTCAGTATGAATGAAATGAGTATCGCAACTGCAAGAATCACTATCAAATTAAAAATCTGAATGGAAAAATATACTACTCCGATAATGGATAATAATATCAGAAGATACTTGATAATTTTTTTTGTCAAATTATCTTGAGTCAAAGCTATATCCTGCCAGTTGCAAAATGGATTTTATCCAGTTATCGCTTCGACGCGTTTTACTTCCGGAACTTCTCTCATCAATGCACGCTCAACGCCGGCACGAAGTGTCATCTGTGACATAGGGCAGGTACCGCAGGCACCAACGAGTTTTACTTCAACGATTCCATCTTCAGTAACATTTACAACCTCAACATCACCGCCATCGGCATGAAGATATGGTCTTACGGAATCGATTGCTTTTTCTATTCTTTTACGGAGGTCTTCCATCTTTAATCCTGAATTGTATAATAAAATTTCTTTACAAACTTAATGAAATTATCAAAAAGATATTTGGAAATCGAAAAGTTCCAATCAAATCAAATGTTAAGTTTTAATTATTTGTCAGTATCTCTATCTTGGGAATGATTGGAGATGAAACATTTCTAATGCTCACTTGTGCCGCCATGCTCCTTGCTATTTCTTGAATTTTCTTAGCTTCTTCGCATTCTGGATTTTGAATGACAATAGGTTTTCCTGCATCTCCCCCGACTCGAATTTGTGGATTGATTGGGATCTCTCCCAAGAAAGGGACATTTAATTCTTGAGCAGCTTTTTGCCCTCCGCCGTATCCAAAGATCTCATAACGCTTGCCGGTGTCCGGAGCAAGAAAGTAGCTCATGTTTTCGATAATACCGAGAATTGTTACGTTGACCCGATCAAACATTTTCAATCCTTTGCGTGCATCAATTAAAGCGACATCTTGCGGGGTTGTTACAATAACAGCTCCTGTTAAAGGAATGAGTTGAACGAGTGTTAGTTGAATATCACCTGTACCGGGGGGCAGGTCAAATATGAGATAATCGAGGTCGCTCCACTCAACATCAGACATGAACTGTTTTACCGCTCCGCTCGCCATCGGACCTCGCCAAATGACAGGGGTATTATCGTCTACCAGAAAACCGATAGACATTAACTTTACACCATAATTTTCAAGCGGAATAATTTTGTAATTATCTTCTCTGCCGATCATTTTAGGTTTACCGTTTACGCCAAGCATCAAAGGAATACTTGGACCGTAAACATCTGCATCAATTAAGCCAACTTTCGCACCATCTTTTGCTAAGGCAACTGCAAGATTAACTGCAACTGTAGATTTACCAACTCCTCCTTTACCACTTGCAACTGCGATAGTATTTTTTACTCCCGGAAGAAGCTGGGCTTTAATTTCATTAACATGACTGCGGACGGAGGCTCCCATTTCAATTTCGATATTTTTAACTTGAGGTACTTCCTTTCGAATTGCATCAATGCAATCTTGCTTTATTTTATCTTTTAATGGACATGCAGGTGTAGTTAATTCAACTTTTACTTTTATATTGTCACCTGAAATTTGAATGTCTTTGATCATTTTAAGACTGACTAAATCTTTATTAAGATCAGGATCATTAACTTGTTCTAATGCACTTAAAATTAATTTATCAGTAATCTTAGTCATCTTTCTCCTAAGTTTTTAGTTCATTAAATTAAAATCTGACTTACAATTCCGCCAATCAAAAACGCGAAGATCCATGCAAAGCTCCATATTATCATACCTTGTTTGATCCCTCTTTCCTTAAGCATGATAACGAAAGAAGCGATACAAGGAACAAACAAAGTAATTGTAATTAATGCAACAACAATTTGATCAATAGATAAATTCATATCGAATAGACCTGCTGCGCCGAAATCTCTCCTGATCATTCCCATGACAAATGCTGTTGATGCTTCTTTCGGAAGTTGTAGAAAATTGACTGTAAGCGGACTCAATGCTGAGTGCCAAAACTGAAGTAAATTTGTAAGCTGTAAAATTCCGATGCCTGCAGCACCAACAAAGAACCATGGTGCAGCTTCTTTCATAAAACCAAATGTTCTGTAAAAAGTTTTTTTGGAAACATTACTGATCCTTGGCCATCGCATTGGCGGGAGATCGAGCAAAAGGGGTGGACTTTCGCCTGGTACTAATTTATTAAGAATTGCGCTTGAAGCGATCATCACCGATAAAATGACGGTTGAATAAATAACCAATGCTTTAAATCCAGCAGTGCTTAGAAGGACTGCAATAACTGCCAATTGTGCCGAGCATGGAATTACAAATTGTAATAGTGCAGTCACTATGCTTTTCTCTCGTTCAGTACTTAGCATTCGAGTTGTAATTGTTGCCATGGTTACGCATCCGAAACCGAGAATTATTGGAATGATAGCCCTTCCATTTAATCCAACCTTTGTGAAGGTTTTATCAACAAGTGCTGCTAAGCGAGGCAAATAACCGCTGTCTTCCAAAAATGCAAGCGATAAATAAAATGCAAGAACAAGCGGAAGCAATAAAAATAATAGATAACTAATTGTCATCGTTATAACACCGAACTCACCAAACAGAAAAGTAGGGAATGGATGTGTGAAATGAAAATCTACCTGGTTTTCTTTTTCATGAATAGAATTTCTTAAATCTTTCCAAAGATTGGGACTCGAATTAGTGCCTTCGGGGAAATTGAATACTCTCTGATTTAATATGGATTCGTCTTCTCCTAAGATTTTTACATCTATCAAAGTATCGGTAAATTTTGCTACAAATGATTTTGTATAAAATTCGAAGTAATTTTTCCCGATTGTATTTTCTGTGAAACCAACCACACGTTGTGCTACAAAATCCCCAACAAAAAAATACATTATAGTTAATACAAAGAATAGTATTGGAATTCCGGTTATTGGATTGAGGCATAATCTACCAAGCTTGGAGAAGAAAATTCCTTGTTTTGTTCCTTCCGTTTCGACTGAGTCTAGAATTTCTTTGACTTTATTTCTTCTGTTTATGTAGATCTCTTCTCGGTAATCTGGACCTTTGTAATTGAATTTATCTGAAAAATATTTATCACCCTCTAATAGCAAAAGTGAACTTGCTTGTGAATTACAAATGTTTTTTAATTCCTCGAGTTTGGAATTAAGAGTTTTATCACTTTTACCCTGGCGAGCCGAACGAATTGCATTATCAAGATTTTCGAAACCGATTTTCCTGATTGCACTTGTTTCAAAAACTTCTACACCAAGAAGTTCAGATAATTTTTTTGAGTCAATGAGTATGTTCTTTTTTTTGACTTCATCGATCATATTCAACATGACGGAGACTTTTTTACCCATTTCGATTAATTGAAGAGTCAAGAAAAGATCGCGCTCAAGATTTACAGCGTTTACTACGTTTACGATCACATCAGCATTTAGAATTACATCACGAGCGACTCTCTCCTCATCATTAAAAGAGGAAACACCGTAAATTCCGGGTGTATCAATGATCTGAGCGTTTTTGTATTTGCCAGTAAGTAATGAAACAGTTGTTCCAGGAAAGTTTGAAACTTCGGCATATAAACCACTAAGATGATTAAAAATTAAAGATTTGCCGACGTTTGGATTGCCGGTAATGACAATCGTTTTAGGAAAATTTTCTGAATCTAGATTTTGCTGGGAAAGGTTATCTTCTTCGTTCTGATCGTTGCTGGAGTTTTCAATTCTCATTTGTTACCGTTATCGATTTAGCCAAATCATATCCTAAAGCAATTTCTAATCTATTCTTTTGCAAAATAACTGTACCGCCAAAAATTCTATCCATGCAGCGAACTCGTTCGCCTTCACATATCCCAAATCTTATTAACTGGGATTTGATTACTCCATTTGGTAAAAAACTAATTACGAGATTCTGGCCTGGTGCAGCTTTATCTAAAGTGAATGACATTTAATTTTTCTCGATTGATGTTCCAGATTTACATTTTTTTAAGTCCTTGCAGTAACCATAAATATTGAAACTGTGATTGACTGCAACGAAGTTGTATTCATCACAAATAGATTCCTGAACTTTTTGAATAGCGGAAGACTTGAACTCAGTGATTCTGCCGCAATTCACACAAATAATATGATTGTGATCAAGTACACCGATAATTTTTTCGAATCGAGCTTCTTTACCCAGAAAATTTTGTTTCGAAAGCAATCCACAAGTGACAAGTAATTCTAAAGTGTTATAAACTGTTGCCCGTGAAATATTCGAACCATCATTTTTCATGCTTAGATATAATTCATCGGCGCTGAAGTGTTCATTCCTTGCATAAGCATTCTCAAGTACTTCGAAACGTTCGGGTGTAACACGATATGGACCTTTCCGAAGAAAGTTCGTGAATATCTCCACCGCATGTGTAATGTTCGCAATCATTAATCAATTACTATTTAGACTAAGTCTAAATTAGAAGATTTTTATTAAGAAAGCAAGTGGATTTTTTAAAATAACTTTTGACGAATTATGCATGGAATTAAAAATTAACTGTCTTTGTTAGTAATAAAGATTTAGCTTTTAAAAAGCACTAACTGTAATTGATTGAAAAAAACAAAATCTTTAATTTGAAATAAAATAAAAAAACAATAAGGTTAATCATGGCAAATTCATTTGAAATAATTGTCCGCGTTGGTATTTCTACAAAAAGTTTTTCCGATGCGGTTGAACAAGCCGTAAAAGAGGCAGCAAAAGAAGGAACAGTAAATTGGTTTAAAGTAGAAGAGCACCGTGGACGAGTTTTACCTGATGGGAACTTAGAGTTTCAAGCTACAGTAAATATCGGAAGAAAATTAAATTAAAGGAAAATCTATGGCTATAAAAAAAGGTGATACCTATAAAAATTTCAATCTGAAAAATCACAAATTTGAAAATGTAAATTTGAACGAATATATTTCAAAGCAAAACGTAATTCTGCTTTTTTTTCCATTCGTTAACACTGGAGTATGTGAGAAAGAACTTTGCTCAACTAGGGACAATATGGATATGTATGCAAATCTAAATGCGAAAGTATTTGCGATTAGTGTCGACAGCCCATTTGCACTAAAACTTTGGAATGATAAGTTTAATTTTGGTTTCGATTTATTGAGTGACTTCAATAAAGAAGTATCAGAGCTTTACGGAGTATTGGAAGAAAATTGGGTGCCAGCAAAATGGGGACTTAAAGGAGTTGCAAAACGCTCTGCATTTGTGATTGATAAGAATGGAATTGTGCAATACACGGAAGTGTTGGATGATCCAGGTAAAGAACCAAATTATGAATCGATTAAATCAGTTCTTGAATCTCTAAAATAAAACTTGCACTAGTTAATCAATGCAGTTTCAATCCAAAATAATTTGATACTTCATTAAAATGGAATTTGAGTTTCTTAATCGGGTTTCTTTTTTTCTCCAGATCTTATCACTTGTGATTTGGGTTGGCGGGTCGATTTTGATTTCTGTGATTATCACTCCATACAGCTTCAAAGCATTTTCTAAGAAAGAAGACGCAGGTAATTTTGTCGGGCAAATTTTAGAACGGTTTGACTATTTTATTATTATTTCGATTTTTATTTTTTTGTTAGCAATTTTAATAGAATTAGTCAATTCTGCTCGAAATCCAATTTTAAAATCACAATTTCAAATCCATTTAATTCTATTCTCAATAATGACTTTGCTCGCGGCTGTTTCGAGGTTGGTGATTCGTCCGCTAATGAAAAACGCCAAGAAAAAAATAACATTAGTGAAAATTCAAGAAGAAAAGAATCCGTTTAAAAGAAGATTTTCTGTTTTTCATGGAATTTCATACTCAATTTTTATAATTAATATCGTACTTGGATTAATATTAATTTTTTTAAATCAATTTTAGGAGATTGAATGTTAAAAGCTGGAAGCAAAGCGCCGAACTTTTATTTGGTGAACCAGAACGGAGAAAAAATATCATTGAAAAATTTTCTTGGAAAGAAAGTTATACTTTATTTTTATCCAAAAGATATGACTTCCGGTTGTACGAAACAGGCATGCGACTTTCGCGACAACATTAAAAAATACGAGAAAAAAAATGCAGTTGTAATAGGTGTCAGCGCTGATTCGGTTCAGTCTCATAAGAAATTTGAGGAGAAATATGATCTTCCCTTTACAATATTGAGCGATGAAAAGA
>VGVX01000023.1 GCA_016873845.1 Ignavibacteria bacterium | reverse complement strand
CGTGAAGGAATTCGTTACGCAATTGAAGAGATGACGGAATTAAAGCTCGGTGCATTTAAGTTGTAATGCTAATTTTTGCTAAATTGAGGCTGATATACAAAGATTATAAGTAACCTCGCAGTTAGAGATGTTTGAATATTAATAAAACTTTCATAGCTTTAATTACTATTTCGAAAAAGCAGTAATCAACGCATTCAATAAATCTGCACGCCGGACAGGTTTGGGAATAAAAACTAAACCCATTTCCTCAATTTCTTCCTTCAATCCGCTTAAAATATCTGCGGAGGTTGTTACAATCTTTAAGTCTTTTAATCTTTCTCTTTTTTTAATTTCCTTAATTACATCCATTCCTGCGATATCAGGCAAACGAAGGTCTAAAACTATTCCATCAAAATCCTCAGTAATTAACTTGTTTAGAGCAAGCTTACCAGAGAATACTGTCTCAACGTCACATTCACTGAGCATAAGTTTGAATAGTTTGTGATTGTATTCCTGATCGTCAATTACTAAAACTTTCTTTCCTTTGATAATAGATAAATCTTTTGGCAATTCAGAAACTTCAGCTTCTTCAATTTGCTCAGCACGCTCCGCTGGGTAAGTAAAAGTCACAGTCGTACCTGCATTTTTTTTGCTTTCAATTTTAATTTCTCCCTTCCATAAAGCACAAATCTCTTTTGAGATAGCGAGACCCAAACCACTGCCGCCATATTTCTGTGAGATTTCCCAGTGAGCCTGTTCGAATGGGGTGAAAAGTCTATCCAGCTCTTCTTGTGTCATTCCAATTCCAGTATCGCTGATCGAAAAATTCAGAGTTTTGTTTCTATATTTCACATCTACCGAGATCAATCCTTCATCAGTGAACTTCACTGCATTATCTAAAACATTTAGCAATACACGCTGCAAGTTATGAGCATCGATACTGAAATAACTATCCGGTTCAATATTTGAATTATAATCTAATGCAACTTTCTTCCCAATCAACTTCACCTCTATCATGGAAAGGACCGATTTCATTAGAGTAACTATATTATATGGTTTCTCTATCAATTTGATTTTGCTTGCTTCAGCTTTCGAAAGATCAAGAATGTCATTTAAAGTTTTTAATAAATGCTCTGCGCTCTTCTGAATGTATATTAGAAATTCTTTCACTTCTGCATCTACTTCCAAACTGATCAGAATATCCACATAACCAAGAATAATATTAATAGGAGACCTGAGTTCATGTGACATGTTTGCCATGAATCTGGATTTTGTTGCCGCTTGCAAATCTTTTTGTTTGACTGTCTCTTCGAGCTTCTTGACGTGATCTCGTAATTCTGAATTATCAAAAAAGAGGAACAATGAACTTGGACGCTTATGGAAAATTATACGCGAAGCATAAACATCGATCCAAAATTTCGTTTTATCGCGATATCGATGTACTTTTAATTGCTTGGGCAGCTGAGTATAGAACTCAACATCAGATGAGATCAAATCATTTACTTCACTTACTAAATCTGGGTCTACTAAATCCCAAATTTTCCTTCCTATGTTTTCTTTACCAGTGAGTTGGAACATCTCCATACCGCGTTTATTCATGAAAATTATCTCTGCAGTTTCCTTATCGAGAATCAACATGCCCATTAACATTCCATCAATAATTTCGGAATGAGCATTCTGAAGTGTGAATAATCTATCTCTGAAATTTTTCTCTTCAGTTATATCACGAACAATTAAAATATAATCGTTTGTTTTTCTTTTCTTTTGCTTGTAAGCCAGCATAGAAACATTTGCATAAATCTCCACACCAGACTTAGTTAAAAGTCTTGTCTCATAGTTAGTCAGATTTTTTTCAGAGATGATTGCTCTGACGATTTCATTTCGTCCTCTTTCATACTCGGAAATCAGAGCACCAATGTGTTTGTCAAGAATTTGTTTTTCTGTAAAACCAAAAATCTTCGATGCGGCTCCTTGCCAAGATTTTATTATTCCGCGTGAATTAATCTGAATAATTGCCTCACTCGAATATTGAATAAAATCAAAACTTGCCTCATTTGGTTTTGATGATTTAACTGATTTGGTTTTTACGTTCTTAATTTCTTTTGACTTTTTTGTTGCTGTTTTAGCTTTTTTCATTTCGTAATCCTTGAGAATTGTAAATAAAATAATAAAAATTGAAGGAAATGTGGAAGATAATTTTTTTATTCGAAGTGAAAATTTCAGTATATTTACAGTGAATTTTATGGAAACAAATATCTCAAACCTTACTGTTAAAAAAACTAATCTTCCTAAAAAATTTCCAAAGGAAAGCGAATTAGGTTTCGGTGTGCATTTTACAGATCATATGTTTGTTTGGGACTATTCCCCCGATACTGGCTGGGTGGAACCGACTATTCAACCTTACTCTTCGGTATTAGTCGAGCCGGGTTGTGTTGTTTTTCATTACTCACAGGCAGTTTTTGATGGTTTGAAAAGTTTTTTAGGAGTAGATGGTAAAATTAGACTCTTCCGAGTAAAAGATTATTTCAATAGGTTTAATCGTTCCTCTGCTGGATTGTGCATCCCTCAATTCGATGCTGACGAAGTAATCGACTACTTAAAAGAATTACTGATAATTGAGAAAGAGTGGCATCCAAGTTCTATAGGGACTTCGATATATATTCGTCCGCTGATTGTGGCCCGTGACAATCTTCTCGGAGTTAAGTCTTCAAAAACATTTTCTATGTTTATTGTACTTAGTCCTGTCGGAGCTTACTATGCAGAAGGATTTAGCCCTGTAAAAATCCTTGTCGAAGAAGAACATTCTCGCACAGCTCCAGGCGGATTAGGCGACCTGAAAACTCCAGCAAATTATGCTGCAAGTTTATTCTCGACTGAGCGGGCAAAATCGAAAGGATTTACACAAGTCCTTTGGCTTGATGCCGTTGAAAAAAAATGGATTGAAGAAGTTGGAACAATGAATATCTTCTTCCGAATTGGAGATGAACTTATCACTCCTCCTCTTGAAGGAACGATATTGCCAGGAATTACCCGCGATTCAATCATTAAAATTGCAAAACGAGAGAAATTCAAAGTAACCGAAAGAAGAATTTCCATAGATGAAGTATACGAAGCTCATGCTAAAGGGACGTTAAAAGAAATCTTTGGCTCTGGGACGGCCGCCGTTGTTTCCCCTGTTGGAAAGTTGAGCTACAGAGGGAAAATGATTACAATAAACAACAATGAAATCGGTGAATGGAGTCAATATCTTTATGACATCATTACTTCGATGCATTATGGAAAATCCGAAGACGTTTACGGCTGGACAAGTATAGTCGAGTAATTGTTCTTGGCTGGTCAACTTTTCATTGTTTCAACGCCAATAGGGAATTGGAACGATTTAACTTATAGGGCTAGACGCACTATTTCCGAAGTAGATTTCCTTGTTTGCGAAGGGTATAAATTCGGTAAAAGAATTTTAAAACAACTCAACCTTGAAAAAGAGCTTCATCTTCTCAATGAACACAACGAAGAGGAAAACTCGTTGTATATCATTCAAGAACTTCTTATTGGTAAATCTTGCGCAATCATTTCCGATGCCGGTACGCCAATATTTGCGGATCCGGGACATCATCTCATTCCACTTGCTATTAAAAATGGTATTTCCATTTCACCAATACCGGGCGTCGATTCGCTAATTCCATCACTAGTTTCATCAGGCTTTGACATAAGCAGATTTTATTACGCCGGATGGCTTTCTCCCAAAAAAGATAAGCGCCTCGATGAGTTAAAAAAATTAACTGGTATAAAAAAAACACTTGCGATAATGGAGACACCCTATCGACTTAAACTGCTTCTCAATGATGTTAAAAAAGTTTTTGGCGAAGAAAAAATTATTTCTCTAGCTTGTGATGTAACAACTGAGAAGGAAATGTTTTATCGCGGCAAAGTTAGCGACGTACTATTGGATATTGAAAGTTTAAATGAAAAGTGCGAGTTCGTTTTGATAATAGATAACACTAATAAGTAATTTCACCCCAACTATAAAAAAGGGAGAATTTTTATTCTCCCTTTAAAGCAGCATTAACTTTTTCAATTAACGATTGGTACGATACTGGTGAAGTAATAAAGTGATTTGCTCCGAGCTGAAACACGAGTTCAACTACTTCTTTGTCATTTAATGCAGATGCAACAATAACTTTAGCAGAAGAATTCTTTGGACTCGTTCGGAGAAATTTTAATACTTCAAATCCACTGACTTCAGGCATCATTAAGTCAAGAATGACTAAATCGTAATGGTTGTCCGATATTTTTGATTTTGCCTCTTTACCATTTGGTGCTGTATCGGCATCCATGCCGGCACGTTTTAAATAATGCAAGTGCATTTTTACGACAAGTGGATTGTCGTCTACGATTAAAATTTTATAATTGCTCATTGTCCCTCATAAGATAAATTTGATTCTGTAACTGATGATCTATAGACTCTCCATTTTGAAGTCTGGTAAACAAGTGTAGTATAATCAAATCCTTGTTCAAATGCATCAGGATACATTGCTGTCAATTGATCAAATCCAGTTGCAGTAATTTCTGGTTTTGGTACTACAATATAATCCGCTCTGAATGCCGGCTGCTGCAGTGATCTCAAATAATCATGTTGGTAAGGTAAAAAGAATTGCTCAGGATTGCTGTAAAAACAGACTATCGGATAACCAACTGCATCATCGATAAGTATTTTGCTTTTTTCTGTTGTATTCTGCTTAAGGAATTTTGCTACATTTAATTCTTCCTCAAATAGATCTTGAACCTGCTCGCCTTGTAATGCTTTTGTGAAATTAACTTCTGTAAAATCTACCGAATTTGATAATGAATAATATCCAAAAAATAATGATACAAACATTAAAACCGATATTAATCCGCCATATGCAGGCTGATAACTCGGAGAGTTAACAAAGTAATAAACTACGATGATCGTAATCGGGATCAATACTGCAAACCAACTGACTGACAATGATGAGATTCCCAAAAAGATAACAATAATCTGAAGAATTACTGGCGCGATTGCAGCGACAAATAGTGTTACTGTCCGAATAGTCGGAAGAACAAAAAAGTAAGCTGGGAATGCGAGGAATGCCATCTTTAAAACTACCCAAACGGATTTAATTATATCCCCCTTCGCATCAAATAACTCAGGACGAAGTGCCATTTCATTTGAAACCTGTTTGAAATAGGAATATGGACTGAAATAAAAGTAAAACGGTTCACCAGTAAAAATCCAATTAAGATAAATCCATGATCCAAGCACGATGAATGTCGGTAAAACCAGCATCATTGTAAGTGCAAATATTCGAGTAATATTGAAATCTGTAGATTCAGATATCAAGAATGGAGCAAAAGGAATTAAAGCCATTGTTAGAAAAAATGTATCATACCTGATGCCCGCCATTGCACCCAAAGCTACACCAGACAAAACAATGTAATACGGGATTCTTGTTTCATGAAATCTGAAAAATGAATAAACAAAGATCACAAAAAACACCATGTAAAGCGTCAGGCTCGGTTGAGCAAACATCACATATAGAAAGATTGGATTTAAGAAGAACAAGACAGTAACTACAATCTTAATTGCAGTGTTTCCCGGTATCCATCGTAAATATCTTACACAAAGTGCCACACAGAATGCACCCCAAAATGTCGAAATAACTAATGATGCAATCGGTGAAGAAGAAATCGATAATGGCAGATAAAATAGATATGGAAGAGGAGGATATATTAATCCCATATTTTCTAATCTGGGTGGATTTCCACGCATAGCAAGCTGCGCTTTTTCCATCAGGAAAATGCCTTCTTGTGCGTAGAAGCTATAGCTAGTGTAGAAGAAAACACCGATAATGAAAAATGCTATCCAGAAAAAGAAAAAAACAAGTATGTCACGTAATTTGATTCCCATTTACGAACTCTTTATTTCTGGTTTGGAATAAGTTGTTAATCCGTGTGTTGTTTTTTCCCAATAGAATGGCTTTACAATTAATTGCCACAATGCTTTATACGAAGCTAATGAATGGAGAATCCAATAAACAGGATTCAGCAAAGCGAACGTTACAAGGTTGTATTGCCTTCTGCGAAATACTGCAAGCATGTTCATATAAACAACCATCGCGTTACCAATTAGCAGGTTAAATAGTGATATGTACAAAACCCACGCAGGGAAAACATCAGAAATCCACGCAGGCTTGAAGACGAGCCAAACTACAAACAGAATCCACAATGGCAAATTTATCAAGAATGTCGCCGGAGTACCTCCGATAAACATGAAGAAAGCGAAAATACCTCGGACACCGATCCTTTGGAAAAGTAAAAGAGGATTTCTCAAATGCACAAGAAATGTTTGCATATATCCTTTTACCCAACGGGAACGTTGACGAATCCAGCTTGCTGTATGCTTGTTTGCTTCTTCATAAGTTGTGGAATTTATAGTACCAATTTTATATCCCTTTGCATATGCTCTAATACCTAAATCAGCATCTTCGGTAACATTGAAAGGATCCCAAGCATTAAGCTCTATCAACTTGTCTTTAATAAAATGGTTGCTTGTACCCCCCAATGGAATTGGTACATTAAGTCTATCCATACCAGGAAGCATGTAATCAAACCAGTATGAATACTCGAGTGTAAACATTCTTGTTAAGAAGTTTTCGTTTGCATTAAAATAATTAAGCTGAGCTTGGATACAGATTACATCTTCGGGGAATTTTCTGAATCCTATTATTGCTTTCTTAAGCTGGTCAGGTTCTGGAATATCTTCGGCATCGTAAATTGTAACAATGTCACCGCGACAAAATACCAAGCCATAATTACAGGCTTTTGGTTTTGTCTTCGGCTGCATGTTTGGTACAATTATACACTCGAAATGCGATGGGATGTTTAGATTACGAATCTTATCGATCGTTGGAAAATCTTCTTCCTCAAGAAGGATTTTTATGTCTAATTTATCTTTCGGGTAATCGAGTTTATTTAGTCCAGCTATTAATGTTTCGATTACTTCTGGTTCTTTGTAAACCGGCAGAAGAATACTATATGGTGGAAGGTCTTTATTTTCCAATTCCTTCACTTCTGCTTGAGTTACACTTTCGTACATTTCAAATCTTGCACCAGCAAGGGTGAGAATAAACTTAAAACCAATTGAGAATAAGTATAGTAAATTCACCAATGCCATCAGAATTATTGTCGTTGTCCTCGGTTCGACCGCAAGACCGATAACCAACAAAGTTCCAAGCAATGCAAGACCAAGAGTTTGTGGTAGAGTAAATGTTTCAATAGCCGAACTTCGCTCGTCTTCCGTGAATAAGCTATATACTGCGCTGCTTGCTAATTCCTGTCCAAAAGCTTTATTTAAAACCCATTGAATGTCGACGTCCGTAGCGTAATAAATTTTCAATGGCATTTTTATTTTATCATAAATTGTGTTAATCACTTCCTCATCAAGCGGATTGACCATGGCAATTAAGAGCGAATTCGCATCTCTCCTGACTGGTACAACGAGTTTATCATTGAGGTAAGTTTGATCAAAATTTGCAAGAAGCTCGTAATCGATGTCCTGCTTGAGGAGATCAATTTTATGAACAGGAATTTCCCACCGAATTATCGTTTCATAATCCGTGCGAGATATATGTCCATAAAATAGAAGAACTTTTGGAAAATATAGATTTTCACTTTTTCCATGTTCTTCAATAGCTTCTATCTGAGCTTTTGAAAATACTCTATGTTTTAGCAGAGCACTTTGTAAAGCTTGACTATGACTGGTACCAGATTCCGAGCTTAAAAGCTCTTCCGGCACCGACTTCTCGTCCAAAGGCGTCCACGCTGAATCCGACATATCCTGATAAATGTTTGTTGAACTTATAAATTAATGCTGGTTCTACTTTAAGAAGCGAAAAATCTAAATTTCTTTCGAAAATTTGACTGAATCTTAATGTAGAATCAACTTTGTCATGATTTCCAAGACCAAGAATCAGGTTACTTGCTAATAGTATCGACACTCTGGGTGAAATATTTAACCCGATTGTAAGTCCTCCGCGAAGCTGATCCGACGGAGCTTCGAATCTTTTTCTGATTGCAAAGAATATTTCCCAGAAACCCTGTGTACCTGTAAATCCGAATGGGGAGCCAACTAGCGCCCCAACTTGAAGATCTACTTGGCTGTTACCAAGTGGTGGATCGCCAGGATTGCTATACAATGGAAAGGAAACAAGAAACTGCAAAGCTGCACTAGGGGCATCTCTTGTGAGTTGAAATTGGAGACCAACTTCTTGATCACCAAATCCACCGTTTGTTATCAATCCAATACTATCACGATAACTTAGTCCATAGAAGAAAAAATTGGAAAGGAACATAATATTATCTTCCAATCCGAATTCATAGTATAGATTGGTTTCATATTTAGTGAATATTCCACCAAGCGGCAGAAAGAATCTGTCCCCATTTCTATTGAAGATAGTTTCTGATGAATAAAAAGTTTGCACACCGGAGAGGAAATATTTGCCGGCTTTTTGCTGCCAGACACTCGCACTGCCATTTGAAGAAAGCAGTACAATAAATGCCAATATTGAAATTACACTTTTATGAGCGCGCAATTCTAACTCCTCTTTGACTTCTGAAGTAAAGTAAAATTGATATTGCTATGATCAGTATCCATCCAATCAATAAATAAACATATTTATATTTATCCCAAGATATTTTAACAACAGGCACGTTTTCTTTTGTTGTATAAAGTATTTTGTCAATCGCTTCTGTAGTCTTAAAGAATAATGGATAATCTGTTCCACTCAAAATAGCGACGTTTCCATCAACATTACTTATTCTTTGACTAAAGTGATCGGCAAGTTGAACTAAATAATTCTTTCCTTGATCGCCATAGCTCGATAATAAAAGAACTTCATTATTGGTGAGTGTACGTGTTAACTGCATGACTGCAATAGGCATTTCATCGGAATATTCGAACATAACTTGCTTTGTAGAACTGCTGATAATTTTAAACCGTTGATTCATATCGAGCGGCAGATATTCGAATGATTCTTTATTATACCTTACATCTGAAGAGACTACAATATAATTGTTACTCGAATTCTCCATAGTATTAAACATCTCAGCAAAACTCATCGATGGGGGATAATATTGAGTTTGTCTAGATAGTGTTTGAATCGATCGAATTACAGAAGCAGCGGCTTCGATATGCTGTGGAAGTGGATTCGATTGAAACACCATGTAAGTATTTAGTAAAAACGAATTCGGGAATTTGCTGAAATTATTTACTTTTTCAACGACTCCAGTTGTAATATCAAAGTAAGAATATGAATAGATTTCACCTACGAATTGAGTCAGATCGTCTCTGCACTCACCTTCATCTGGAAAGTAATTGAACTCTAGATCGCATGTGTTTACTTTTTTAAATAGATATTTCGGCAACGAAACATACAAACCGTTAAAAGTTCCGCTTGCATCGAGACGTTTGCTTTCAACTAGCACATCATTCAAATAGACATTTAAGAATCCATTTGGAAAAGTTTCTTTGACCGGAGTGTATTTTGAGTACAGATAAAAATCAACATTATCAATTGATTTTGCTAAATCTAATTCGGAAAAATACATTGTAATTCTTAGACTACCAATTCCTTTGGTTTGCAATTTTTCATAACCCAATTCATCAAGAGTCAGTTTATATTTGTTATCTTTAAAGGATTTAATCTTGAAGGGTTCAATATAGCGAATGACCGCAAAATTACTCAATAACTTTGCATAATGTTTTGGATTCACTAATGTTCCTCCGGCCTTCTGAACTGCGGTTGGAGTTTCCCCTGAAACATATAGGACTTTTGTACCGCCGAAAGTTTTTGTGAGGAGTATACCGTCATCGGGAGTGAGATCCTGCTTGAAATATTCCTTTATCCCATCCCGGTTCGTTGCAAGTGGAATAGGTAGACTCATTAAATTATCAATTTTCCCTACACAAATTACATGCGAATATGTCCCTATCTTATTAATATTGAATTCTTCAAAGGAATCATAATCGATAGTTGAGGTTTTGACGTCTTCCAGCATCCGTGTGTTTACCCAAGTAGCAGCACCCGCAACTTGAGGATCGAGGTTTTTTGGAATTAAAATTAAGTTTTTTTCCATCCGGCTCGAGAAGAAATCGGCGATTAGATTTTTCGAAACATCCGTTGGAAATGATAAAGTCAATCTTGAATCTTGCCTTATCACCAACCAAAGAGCTTGCGTTGCTAAATCCCTGCACCTGTCGTCAGTAATATTCAGATATCCGCCAACTTCAATTTTTAGAAGAGGCTTTTCGGATTCCAATATATCAGCTTGTTTAACTCCTGCCAATGAAATCCTAACAATGGGACTCGTAACAGCGGTTCTATAAAAAGACGTATACACTGGAACATCATTGATAGATACTTTTATATTAGAATATTCTGATAAAATGCTCGAGAAAGAGTAGTGCAGTTCAAAATAACTGTTTGAGAAATCTATCCCAGAACGTGGAATTGGAAAAAAGAAAGTGTGTGCTGGTGTTATTCCATAAAGAACAATGTCTTTTTGAAATCCTATATCCTTAAGAGTATAGGTTCTGAGTTCTTGCGCCATTGAAGCGCTCGGTGCAAGTACGACTAATGTAACCTGCAATATGACCAAAGATAGTAGGAGTTTCTTCTTCATCTACTTTAGCTCCCTTATATAACTAGCGCATATTTAAGTAGATAATTATTAAAAGTCAAGTATTTTTTTAAAGAATTTCCAGAACTATAAGATTTTCAATATGATACGTATGGGGGAAAAAATCGATCGGTTGGACCAAACCAACCTTGTATTGATCTGAAAGACGAGCAACATCTCTGGCCTGTGTAGATGGATTGCAACTTACATAATAAATTCTTCGTGGTTTAATTTGACAAAGCTGTATTAAAGTTTTTTCTGATACTCCAGCACGAGGTGGATCAAGTATCACTGTAACATCATTTTGATCACGATTAAATCTTTCTAAACTAAATCCATGTTCTAAGTTGGTGACAAAAAATTCACAATTTGTAATATTATTTATTTCTGCATTCTTTTTTGCTGCTCGAATTGAAGAATCTGAAATTTCAATTCCATAAATAAACTCAAACAAATCGGCTAAAACTATACCAATCACTCCAACTCCGCAGAATAAATCTATTAGTGCTTGCTTTTTACCTTTGAGTTCAGTTTTATCGTTCCTAATTATTTGCTTCACAATCGAAAAAAGTTTTTCTGCTTGATGTGTATTTGTTTGAAAAAATGTGTTTGCAAATATCTCAAATTGTTTATTTAATAATACCTCTTGGATATAACCTTTTCCAAATATCACATGTTCTTCATGACTTAGAGCGCTGCTCAAATGCGGCATGCTGATACTATTCACGAAAGTAGTAACTTGTGGAAAGTTTTGATTCAATATATTTCCTAGTTCATGCATTAAATCTTTATCATATTGAGTTGTGATAAGATTAATCATTTTATCGGGAGTATTGTAACTTTCTCGGATCGCAAGTGCTTTTAATAATCCATTTCTGTTCTTCAACGAATGAACCGAAATTTTATTGTTGAAGAAAAATTTGCCGATAATATTTCGTACATCATTCGAAAACTCAGACTGCAAGTAACATTTATTTAGGTGTAAAACCTTGTCGAACACATTGGGGATATGGAGTCCGAGTGCAAATGATTTCTCTTCGGGCGAGTACTCAATTCCCGTTTCTAACCATCGTTTATTAGAAAACGAATACTCCATTTTGTTTCTGTAGTGATAAATTCGATCTGAACCTATTGTGTTTTCAACTTCAATATTTTTCAGTTTGCCGATCCTGGACAATGCATCTTTAACAATTTCCTTTTTATTTTCAAGCTGTACTTCATAGTTCATATACTGAATTTTACACCCGCCGCATAATCCAAAATGTTGACATTGAGGATTGATCCTGCTAGGCGAATGTAAAATTATCTCTTTCGCTTCCGCTTCGCAGAAATCTCTTTTAATCTTTTTTATCTGGACTCTGACACGCTCGCCAGGTATACAATTTTCTATAAAAACTTTTTTCCCTTCATATTCAGAAAGGCATACTCCTTGATGAACCATTTTTCCAGCTATCAATTCGATTATATCATTTTTCTTCATCTCAACCAGTATATATAGACGTAATTTTTTCCTTCGGAGGTAATATTTTCATGTAATTTTTACTCTCACAAAATAATTTATTTATTTTTTTTAAATAATTAAACGTTTATTGTTTGGCACGCGACTTGAGTCGTTATTATCACCTATCAATTATGAAAATACTCTCCTGACCTCCTACTAATCCCAGAGCTTTCCCTCTGGGATTTTTTTTGCACCAAATTGAAATCTCAAATCAAGAATTAATCTCATTTCAAAACAATTCATATCACAAAAACCTTAAAAAGGTCGAAAAAACGCTCCCAAATATTCGGCATAACTCTTGGGTAACAAAACTTTGACTATGAAAAATAGGAAATAACTAGATGATGAGTCTCACAAAAAGACACAAATAAAAAATCTGAATCTGCGGAGACTAGATAGGAGGTAAATATTTCAGATAAGATCGACTATCAAACGTGAATAAATAATGACTTCAATGATCATGAAATTAATATGCTCAAAATCAATAAGTGAATTGAAAACAATAAAAGATGGAGATGAAAACTCATTGAGAGGAAAATCGATGCAAAATGATCTATTAAACACATAGTGCGAGAAACATAATTGAATGAAAAATTTTTGAGTCTTTAACAAAGACATATGGAATTTCTAAATCACTAATGACTAAATAATAATTAGGGGGACTCCATGAGATCCTATTCTACATTGTTAGGTTCTTTTCTACAAAAGACCTATTTGCTCTTTGCCATAATATTAATGGCAATTATATCCCTTTATAATCCTGCGTCCGCTCAATCGGGAAGCTGTGACTTGAATAACTTCGTCACATATACCCAAGGAGGATGGGGAAATAAAGGAGGAAAGTTATGTGACGGTGTCACGAAAATAACTGTTAAGCAGCTTCCAACTGGACAAGAAGTCTCCAAAGGAAATGGAACTGATAAGCTCGGTTCTAATACAACCTTTACCTATTCTAATGGAAAATCAGTTGTCATACATACTTCTTGTTCACAGCCAATCTATGTTGGGATGGAAGTCAATAAAGATGGTTTTACATATAAGATTACAGAATTAAAAACCATTCCTTCTTCTTCAACAAATCCCGGCAATATTCGCGACCTTCATTTTCCATCTGTGTTTCCCAGTGGATTAGTCGTTGGACAGTCCAGTGGCTTTACATTAAAACTCTCCGAAGCAAAAGATGTGAAAGATTTCCTGCCAGCCGGAGGAACACCAAAAGCACTTGATAAAAATTATGTTGATTCAAAATCGACAAAGGCCGGTGTTTTTGCTGGACAAGCGGTTGCTCTAAAAATGAATATCGCTTTCAGTGATGCAGGAAAAATTGGTACAGGTAGTGTAAAACTTGGTTCGTTAATTGTTTGCGCTGGTCCCCTTGCAGGGAAAACTGTTTATGAAGTAATGGACATTGTTAATAAGTCATTAAGCGGCGGAACAACTCCATACTCTTATTCTCAATTGAATGATGCAGCGACCGCCATCAACGAAAACTTTGACGAAGGAAAAGTCAATAAAGGATTTTTGAAATGTCCAACTACACCTGTTCTTGGTTCAATTTCAGGTTCAGTATTTTTCGATGTGAATTCCAATGGTTCATTCGACAGTTTTGAATTTGGATTAAAACACGTAACCGTTAAGTTGTATGAGGGCTCAGTTCAGAAAGCTGTTACACTGACTGATGAATTTGGATTTTATAAATTCTCCAATTTGCCAGCAGGTGGATATAAAATTCAAGCAATTGATCCACCATTATTAGTTTTAACTACTACACACAATCCGATTAATTTGACACTCGGTTCAGGTGAAAATAAAACTAATAACAACTTTGGCTACAAATGTGGTCCAAGTCTCGCTAAGATTTCTGGATATGCCTACGTTGATGCAAACAAAAATGGCATTAAAGAATTAGGTGAAGCCCCATTAAAGGACGTTGTAATAAAACTCTATGATGAACATGGACAAATTGAAACTTCAATGCTAACAGATGATGCTGGATTTTATGAATTCCGAGATTTAATTCCAGGTATCTACACTGTTGAAGAAATTGATCCAGACATGTATAGAAGTGTAACTTCGAACTGGATTAATTTGATGATTTCTGCAGGTGAAAGTTCACAGAATAACAATTTTGGCGATATCCTTTCTGCCGACATTTGCGGAATCGTTTTCGATGATCTGAACAGCAATGGTGTAAAAGATCCATCTGAACTCGGAATTAAAGACGTTTTAGTTGAATTATTCATTAAAGCAACTGGAGAATTTGTTGCTTCGACTACTACTGGAGTTAATGGTGAATACTGCTTTGGATATTTAATTCCAAATGTCTATAAAGTTAAAGAAACTGATCCAGCCGGTTATGTAAGCACTTCACCAAACGAAATAACCGTTACAGCTAATCAGGGCGATAAAAAATACAATAATAATTTTGGCGATAAGCTTGCTACTCCTCATAAAGGTTCGATCAGTGGTCTAATTTGGAACGATCTGAATAAAAATGGAGTCCAAGATCACGGCGAGCCTGGAATGAAAGATGTAACTGTTAAACTCTATGATTGTCATGATAATTGGATTGCAGAGAAAAAATCTGCTTCTGATGGAAAATATAATTTCGGTGATCTGAGCTCCGGATCTTATACAATTTTAGCTCAGCTTCCATCAGGATTTTCATTTAGTCCGAAAGACAATGGTCACGACGATAGTAAAGATTCCGATGTTGATCCTATCACCTGGAAAACCGATTGTATAAACCTTGCTGCCGGACAAAATAAGGCAGATGTTGATGCCGGAATGTACCTATCAGCAACCTGTTCAATCGGTGATAGAGTATGGAATGACAAGAATAAAAACGGTATTCAAGATGCTGGCGAGCCAGGTATGGCAAATGTGAAAGTTAAGCTAATAACCTGCAGCTCTTCAGTTTATATAGATACGAAGTTAACCGACCATGATGGTAAGTATTTATTTACCGGTGTTACTGCTGGAAACTATACACTTATTTTTGAAGACCTTCCGGCAGGATGGAAATTCAGTCCAAAAGATGCTGGACACAATGACTTATTAGATTCAGATGTTGATCCTTCAACAGGAAAAATTTACTGTATCAATATCGATCCATCTTGGTGCGACAGTAACTCGACTAAGTGGGATGCCGGTATATATCAAGATGCTCCTCCGCCAACATGTTCAATCGGCGACAGAGTATGGGAAGACAAAAATAAAAATGGCGTCCAAGATTCTGGTGAACCAGGCGTAAAAGATATTACTGTTAAATTAACTGCCTGCAGCAGCAGTACCGCAATTAAAACTACCAAAACAAACGAACACGGTAATTATTTATTTGCCGATGTGATTGCTGGTCAATATCAAATCCAATTTGAATTACCTACCGGATATGAATTTAGCCCGGCAAATAAAACAAACGATTTATTCGATTCTGATGTTGAATACTCGAATGGAAAAACAACGTGTTTCACAATTGATCCAAGCTGGTGCGATAGCAATTCCACTAAATGGGATGCTGGAATTTATCTCCATACTCCTCCGCCAACGTGTGCAATAGGCGACCGTGTATGGGAAGATAAAAACAAAAATGGCGTCCAAGATGCTGGAGAACCTGGTGTAAAAGATATTACAGTGAAATTATTCGCTTGCAGCACTTCAAGTCCACTGTTTACTACCAAAACCGATCACGATGGCAAATATTTATTCCCCAGTGTCGTTGAAGGATTCTACACAGTAAAATTTGAAGGACTTCCTGCCGGTTATTCATTCACATCAAAAGATGCAGGTCATAACGACCTTATCGATTCAGACGTTGATCCAGCAACTGGAAAGACGGCTTGTTTCAATATCGATCCATCATGGTGCGACAGCAATTCCACCAAATGGGATGCCGGTATTATCTCATGTCCTCCAGGTGTTAAAGTTGCTGGCAAAGTCTTTAACGATGCCAATGGAAATGGCGTACACGATGCTGGTGAAGTCGGTATTGCAAACGTTGAAATGAAGCTTTGGGGAATTGCTGCAAATCTGATTGCAACAACTTTAACTGATGCACTCGGTAAATTTGAATTCATGAATGTAATTGACGGTCAATATCACGTTCAAGAAATTGATTTACCGGGCTATGTCAGTACGACTCCAAATTCTGAATTCATCACTATTGCAGGTGCGGACAAATATGGTCTGAAATTCGGTGATAAAGTAAAACCGACTCCAGAACCATGTGATCTTACAAAATACTCAACCATGACTCAGAATAGTTGGAAGAGTGTTAAAGGATACAATTTACTCGATTCCAAGTTCACGACATTATTCACTAGTGGATTAATAATTGGCGATCATGGTGCTGGTTATCAAATAAAATTCACTTCTGCAAATGCAGTAAAGAACTTTATGCCGCAGTCCGGTGTGCCCTATGCTCTTGATCAAAGCTATATTAATCCAGTCAACACTCCAGCTGGTGAATTTGCTGGACACATTCTAGCATTGGCCTTAAATCTTGCTTACAATGATGCTGGATTACTCGGTCATACAAGCACTACAAAACTTGGCAATTTAGTTGTTGGAAGCGGTCCATTAAAAGACTTCAAAGTTTATGAAGTACTTAATATCGTTAATAAAGCTCTCGGCGGAACAGTTAGCCCATTTGATATGGCGACACTGAATCACGTTGTTAAGAAGATTAACGAAAACTTTGATAACTGCAACCTCGGCTTCTTGGTCTGCCCGCCTCCTCCAGATCCATGCGGCGGCGGATTCGATGCTGGTGTAGAATCTAACTCTAACTTAGCTGATCTCTTACTTAGAAGATTAACTAAAATTGAATATGGTCAAACTACAAAAATGCTTCGTAATCCAAAGATTGCTTTCACAGCAAGTTATGGTTTGAATGAGTTATTCCCGAACGTTGGACCTCTTGGCTCAACACCAAAAGAAACTACACCGTTCGATATTCTTGGAATTTCAAACGCGACCTCTGCATATGCTGTTGATTACAATCTTAATATGGCAAAAGGTGATGTTCGTGTTGCAAGTATATTTGCAACTACAACCAATCCGCCTTATGTCTATGAACATACAAAATCAATCTGTGATAGATTAATCGATGCGGAACTTCAGCACTTATCACATGTTGAAATCAATGGCAACTATTACTTTGCTTCTGTTCTTTATAAACAAGCTGAAAATCTGTATGACTATACAATAAACTTTAGCGTTTATGAAAAAGGCGGAACGTTTATAGTTGATTCACGCTGGTTAATTGAGGATTATGATGTACCATCCGGCGTAAGCAATGTTTACAACTTCCAAGTTTGGGCAAGTAACTTCAACAGTACTATGTACCTTGTTATGAGTATTATAGATCAATTCGCTTCAAGAGGAATGGTTCAGTACAATAATAGCATTTCCTTACCGCCAACATTGGTCTATGTACAAAAAGGTAAATACAGTCATACTGGAACTATCGAACTAGTTGTCCAAAACAATCAAGTTGTTGCAGATAACATTACAATTAAAACCAAATCACGGTCAATACAGGGAAGCGGCAAAATTGAAAGCTCTCAATCATTCGGTGTACAGCCTGGATTGAATACAATCTATCTGAAGACCGGTGTGATTTCAGATGCAAATCTGTATATCTCATCTTCAAACGGATTCAGAGACGAAGTATTTGTCAGCGGCGGTGCTTATACCTACTTGAATGGTTCGGCTTCAAAAGTTGATGAATTTGTTACCAACACGTTCACAACTGTATCTGCATCTGAATTGCCTAGCGAAGCATTGATTCTCTCTGGCGGTGCAAAAGTAAAAGGTAAACTAAGCGATTGGGTTTCAATGTTCAGATCGCTTACTGCCAATACTGCACCTTATGACTTAAGCGACTACAATGCTCTCAAAGTTACGATGAGAGGATACGGCAAAGTTTGGTTGAGATTAGAACAAGATGGTATAAGTGGGTTCAACTATCATGCAAAACAAATTGTACTCGATGGTTCAGCACTAGATCTTACAATTCCATTCAGCGAACTCAAACAAGTTGGAAGCTCAACTGCTAAATTCGATCCTTCTCTTGTAAGAAAGATCTCCATCTATATGGATAAAGCAGATAACAGCACGCTAACTAACTTCGAATTCGAAATCAAGAACATTGCTTTCTTGAGCAAGAATGGTTCTGATAGAAGTAAAGGCGAATCAGTTCCGACAGAATTTAAGCTTTCGCAGAACTATCCGAATCCGTTCAATCCAAGTACATTGATCGAGTTCTCGGTTGCCAAGAGTGAGTTTGTAACTATTAAAGTTTACAACGTTCTCGGAAAAGAAGTCGCCAACTTAGTCAATGAAACTAAAAAACCTGGAGTACATTCAGTTAGATTCGATGCGAATGGATTAAGTTCTGGAGTTTATCTCTACAAGATTCAAAGTGAGTCTTACACTGCTACTAAAAAGATGATTTTACAGAAGTAATAATCTGTAAATACTCCCTTCCATGCACGGCATCCCGATTAACTCGGGATGCCTTTTTATATTTCTCAAAGTAAGACCCCGTCTCATTTTAATTCATTAAAAGAATTACTTCATTCAAAATTTCTCTAAAAACCTCCCATCTTCTTGGCACCAAAGTTGAACAAATATGTGAAAACCATAGAAAGGATTCTAAAAATGAAACATAGATTCAACATTTTTTTGAGTGTTACACTCTCTTTTATTTTCATCGCAATATTCTACAATTCAAGTACAGCCCAAATAAAAGATCTGTGTATTAACATATCTAGCGTCAAAACTCAGGTTGCGACTTTAAATACCAGTTTTGACGTAAATAATAATATTAAAGTCGTTTTGACAGTTGCAAAAACTTTGAACGACAATACATACGGGACAAATTCAATCGGATGGCCAGGCGGCAATCACAAATTCGATCATCTCGTCGGCAGCGACAAGGCTCATTTTGTATTTAAAAACGCAAGCGGCACAACCGTTTTTGATTTTGATCTCGATTATTTACACGGGGATAACAGCATCCCTTCAAAATATCGATCACTCGGAATTTCTGGTGGTGATGGAAAACTCTATACTGGACAAGCAAACTGGCTGCTCAGCTACAACACTTCCCTCAACAGAAATTTCAATGAGTTTGGATATGTTCTCACAACAAACTCTCCTGCTACAAATTCTAATTATGATCCAAATCCTTCATATCCAAATTGGATATTCGAAATGATCTATGAAGTGACCATTGACAAAGCCGCATTTGGCACATCAGGCTATGGTTCAGTTACTGTTCCCGATATGCATCATTCTCCAAATAAATATGGATTGGGAAATGTAATTTCACCGTACGATTGTACTCCACCAAAAGGTTCTCTTGGAGATAAAGTATGGCTCGATGCAAATGAAAATGGGATCCAAGATGCTGATGAATCTGGAGTCGCTAATGTAACTGTAAAACTCTACAGCGGTAGTTCCCTTCTGAAAACAACAGTTACGAATTCAACTGGGATGTATTTGTTCAGTGACCTTGTGGCTGGAAGCTATCAAGTTGAATTTGTTCTTCCATCCGGCTATCTCTTCAGCCAGCAAGATCAAGGAACTGATGATTCAAAAGATTCTGATGCTGATATTACAACTGGAAAAACAATCATCATTTCTCTTGCAGCAGGTCAAAATGATCTTAAATGGGATGCTGGCATTTACCGCGATTGTAAAAATTCATTGGGCGATTTTGTATGGCATGATAAAAATGTCAACGGCATCCAAGATGCTGGAGAAGTGGGAATCGAAGGAGTAGTAGTCGAACTATTAAAAGGGACTTCGGTTATTCAAACTTCAACTACTGATGCTGCTGGAAAATATTTATTTACGAATTTAGCGAATGGTACATACAGCGTTAGAGTCGCTGCATCAAATTATGCAAGCGGTGGTATATTGTACAGTTCGGCTCAAACAAAATGGTATGCAACAAAGAAAAATCAAGGTTCAGACGATTCAAAAGACAGCGATGCAGGAAAGAATGAATCAGTTTCTGTTACATTAAATTGTGCAAATAACATTACAATTGATTTTGGTTTCTTTAAAACTTGCGTCAGTGTTACAAAATCATCAAATAAAACTACAGCCAAACCTGGAGATGTTATAACATATACTTTCACTGCAGAAAATTGTGGTGATATATCTCTTACAGGCGGTGTAGATTTCTACGATGCTTTAATTAATCCAGTCGCTCCCCACAAAATTAATAATATTTCACCCATAAATCCTGGTGACAAAAAATCATTTACCAAAACTTACACCGTAAAAGAATCCGATTGCGGAGATCTTGTAAATACGGTGAAGGCTGTTGGTCATCCAGCAGACGGTTCGGCAGATGTTGAACATACTGCAAGCGTGACAGTGAAAATAGAATGCAAATCTTCAATTGGCGATAAAGTTTGGAACGATTTAAATGAAAACGGCTTACAAGATGACGGCGAACCAGGAATAAAAGATATTACAGTTAAACTTTTTGATTGTGCAGACAATTTCAAAAAGGAAGTAAAAACTGATGCAGATGGTAAATATTTGTTCAGTGAATTAACCCCTGGCGATTATTATCTGCAGTTCGTAAAACCTTCCGATTTTCTATTCACCACAAAAGATGCCGGTTCGGACGACTCAAAAGATTCCGATGCTGATGTGTCAACTGGAAAAACAGTTTGTACAACTCTTTCCCCAAGTGAGAATGATTTAACCTGGGATGCAGGTCTTATCATTAAAAAAGCATCGCTTGGCGATAAAGTATGGAAAGACTTAAACAAAGATGGTATTCAAGATGAAGGTGAACCCGGCATAAAAGATATAACTGTAAAACTTTACAATTGTGCAGATGTTTATATCAAAGAAGTTAAAACAAATGCGAATGGAATTTATTTATTCAACAATTTAATTCCAGGAAGTTATAAAGTTTTAGTACAGCTTCCTGATGATTATTTATTCAGCTTAAAGTATCAAGGTTCGGATGATTCGAAGGATTCCGATATAGATCCAATCACTTGGAAATCTGAATGCATAACTCTCGCAGCTGGAGAAAACAACTTGACAATCGATGCTGGAATGTATTTGAAACCAGCTTCAATCGGTGATTTCATTTGGAAAGATTTAGACAAAGATGGAATTCAAGATGAAGGTGAACTTGGAATGAAAGACGTTGTCGTAAAGTTGTATGATTGCGCCGAGGGATTCATCGCCCAAACTACAACAAATGAAAACGGATTATATTCGTTTGCAAATCTTGAACCGGGCAGTTATGTAATCTTAGTTCAATTGCCTGATGGACATTCTTTCAGTCCAAAAGATCATGGAAGCGACGATGCGAAAGATTCAGATGTAAATCCAACCTCATGGAAGACAATTTGTATAACTTTATCTCCTGGTGAGAATAATACAACTGTCGATGCAGGAATTTATCTGACTCCAGTTCCCGTCTGCACGATTGGTGATAAGGTATGGAATGATGTGAATATGAATGGAATTCAAGATTCCGGCGAGGAAGGAATGAAAGATGTCCTGGTCAGATTAATGGATTGTTCGGGCAACAAACTTGCAGAAAAGAAGACAAACGAAAGTGGTCTTTACTTATTCGAAAATGTAATTAAAGGAAGCTATCAGATTCAATTTGTACTTCCTTCTAGTTACGCATTCAGTCCTAAAGATAGAGGCGGAAATGATCTGTTAGACTCTGACGCCGATGTTCTTACTGGAAAAACAGTTTGTTTCCCAATTGATCCGCCTCATTGCGACAGCAATTCAACAAGATGGGATGCTGGAATCTACAGACTAAAAGCATCGGTCGGCGATTTTGTATGGTACGATTTAAATAAGAATGGCATTCAAGATTCCGGCGAACCTGGAATTTCAGGAATCACAGTTAAATTATTTGATTGTTCAAATAACTTAATGAGTACAACCACAACTAATTCAACAGGAAAATACAAATTCGAAGATGTAATGCCAGGAAACTATTATGTCCAATTCTTCGCCCCAACTGGCTACCTTTTCACACAAAAGAATCAAGGAACTGATAAGAAAAAAGATTCTGATGCAGATCCAATTACCGGCAAAACTACATGCTTCGAATTGAAAGCCGGACAAAATGATATGACTTGGGATGCAGGGCTATCCGAATGCATCACAGGTGCAAAAGTCTGCGGACTTGTATTCAATGATGTTAATGCAAACGGAATAAAAGATGCCGGCGAAGTTGGAATCGCAAATGTTGTAATTAAACTCTGGGGAACTTCGGCAAACCTGATTGCAACAACTCTTACTGATGTTCAAGGTAAATACGAATTCTTGAATGTCGTTGACGGTCAGTATCATGTTCAAGAAATCGACCCAGACGGTTACTATAGCACTACGCCAAATTCAAAATTAATTACTATTTCTGGTTTCGATCAATGTGGTATTGAATTCGGTGATAGAGTAAAGCCAACACCAGAACCTTGCGATCTTACAAAATATAAGACCTATTCAAATGCTAGCTGGTGCTTAGAGCCTGCAAAGTCTTTACTGATTAGTAAATTCAGTTCAGTATTTTCATCTGGAATGACACTAGGTGGAATTTCATCGGGCTATAAAGCAACATTTAGCTCAGCTTCGGCTGTTATTGCCTTCTTACCACAAGTCGGTATCGCAGGCTCATTCAATACTAATTATTCAAATCCAACAACAACCTCGGCAGGTGTATTCGGCGGCAATCTTGCGGCATTAGAGTTAAATGTTCAATTCAACGATGCCGGATTCCTTGGATTTACATCAACCACCAAACTTAAAAACTTGGTCGTTGCCAGTGGTCCAATGAAAGATTATAAAGTCTCCGAAGTACTGGCTATGGCGCATAAAGCAATCGGAGGTTCTTCAACTCCATTCTCTATAGCAATATTAAATAATGTCGTTGAATCAATTAATGCCAACTTTAACTGCGATTGCAGCAGAGGTTACTTGACCTGCCCGAAAGACCCTGATATGCCAGGCGGCGGTTTTGATGCTGGTGTTGAATCAAATGCAAACTTGGCTGATCTCTTACTCAGAAGATTAACTAAGATCGAATATGGACAAACCACAAAGATATTACGCAATCCGAAGATTGCCTTTACAGCAAGCTATGGTTTGTACGAATTATTCCCGAATGTCGGTCCGATGGGTTCAACTCCAAGTGAATCAACTCCATTCGATATTCTTGGAATCTCAAACGCAACATCTGCTTATGCTGTTGACTATAACTTAAAGCTCGCAAAAGGTGATACGAGAATTGCAAGCATGTTTGCAACGACTACAAATCCACCTTACATCTATGAACATACAAAGGCAATATGTGATAGATTAATTGATGCAGAAATGCAAACATTAACTCAGCTTGAAATCGGCGGTAAATATTACTTTGCTTCAGTGCTTCACAAACAAAATGAAGGTGTAACAGATTACACGATTCATTTCAGTGTTTATGAACGCGGAGGTACGTTCAGCGTCGATTCACGTTGGCTGATCGAAGATTATACAATCCCAGCTGGAGTTACCAACATTTATAACTTCCAAGTTTGGGCAAACAACTTTAACAATGCAATGTACCTTGTACTTGGAATTGTCGACCAGTTCCAATCGAAAGGTAATGTGGAATATTTGAATAACAATTCACTTCCGACTTCACTTGTCTATGTACAAAAAGGTAAATATCAGCATAATGGTACTGTTGAGCTTGTAATTAACAACTCCCAGCTTGTTGCAGATAACGTCACAATTCTCGTTCGCTCACGTGCAACACAATCCGGCGGTCGTGAAGAAAATTCCAATACTTATTCCTTAGTACCAGGCTTGAACACTATAACATTCAAAACTGGTATTGTTTCCGATGCAAATGTTTATCTCTACTCCAATAACGGCTTCAGAGATGAAGTGTTTGTAAGCGGTGGCGCTTATACTTACCTGAATGGTACAAGCTCAAACGTTGCAACCTTCACAACCAATGCTTATGCTCCGCAGAGAATGAGCGATTATCCAGAAGGATCGCTGGTACTTTCCGGAGGTGCCAAAGTTGAAGGACAGCTCAATGATTGGGTCACATTATTCAGATCATTGACTGCTAATGCTTCGGCCTATGACTTAAGCGACTATAATGCAATCAGATTAACAGTTAAAGGTCAAGGCAATATTTGGCTGCGAATTGAACAAGATGGAGTAAAAGACTACAACTTCCATTCAAGATCAATCACTCTTTCTGGCTCAGAGGAAACTCTTACGATTCCATTTGACCTGTTCTTACAGAGAGAAGGAGTCTCGAGTACTTTGAATCCTCAATTAGTAAGAAAGATCTCCGTTGTGATGGAAAAACGAGATAACAAAGATATTACCAACTTTGAATTCGAAATTAAGAATATTGCATTCTTAAGCAAGGGCGGTTCAGATAAGGGGAAAGGTGAAACTCTGCCGCAAGAATTCAAGCTCGCACAAAATTATCCAAATCCATTCAATCCGAGTACGATGATTGAATACTCAGTTGCTAATAACGAATTCGTAACATTGAAGGTGTATGACGTTCTCGGACAAGAGATCGCGACATTAGTAAATGAATTGAAAGCTCCGGGAAAATATTCTGCAAGATTTGATGCAAGCAGTTTAACTTCTGGAATCTATGTCTATAGAATTCAAAGCGAATCGTTCAGCTCCACGAGAAAAATGATTTTACAGAAGTAATTCTGTAAAAATACTCTCCTTTCCCGTATGCAGTCCCGAGAGATCGGGACTGCTTTTTTTTGTGAAAAATTCATTTTAATAAAGTTGAACTGCTGGTTAAAAAAGATAACAAGATTTACCACAGATTCTCAGAAAGGCTGGGCGCGAATGTTCAGTGTTTCAATCCTCGAGAAACTTATTACTTCTGATATAACATCTTTTTCGTTTCAAAGTATCCGTTTGAAAGTGTCAGCATATAATAATATACTCCGCTTGGCAGATTATAAGTCGAAGCAATAAAATCGACCTCATAAGTTCCTGGACGAATTGGCCCGGAGAACAAAGTAGCTATCTCCTGTCCCAAAGCATTATAAACTTTAAGCGTTCCATCCCTTTCACGATAAAGCTGATTAATATTTTTATCCACAGGAATTGAAAACCGAATTTTTGTTGAAGGATTAAACGGATTCGGGAAATTCTGCGATAGAATAAATTCATCGGGGGGTCTTACATAATAATTTACAAACGAAGTCGAAAGATTGTTTTTAAAGTACGTAAAATTTCCATCGTACTCACCGAGGATTAAATCAAGCTTTCCATCTCCGTCGAGATCGGCGAATCCAGGTGCGGCGTGCTGCTTTACACGAACATTGGCAAAGAACGTATCATTTTTTTCCCAGACTGGATTAGTTTTGCTTCCAGTATTTTCATAGTAGATTATTTTTCCATCAATCCCGCCAAGAATTAAATCGAAATCAAAATCTCCATCAACATCTGCCAAAGACGGATGTGCATCTCGCGGGAAAGTCACTCCCAATATTAAAGAATCTTTTTGCGTGAAATTATTGTATCCGTCATTCAGAAAAAATTTAGCATTTGCTGAAAGTTCAGCAGCAACCAATAAATCCAAATCTCCATCACCATCAATATCAACAAATGCCGGCGCCGCTCTTCCAATAACATTAATATGCCCAAACAAAGTAGTATTTGCCGCGAAAAACATTCCATTATTAATGTGACAATAGACTTTCCCATTCAATCCACCAGAGACGATGTCGTAGTCGCCATCTTGATCGAGATCAACAAAAACCGGCGAAGAATAAGAACCGATATCAATGTTAGTAAAAATCGTTTCTGTTTTTTTAAATTTTGGATTTAAGCTGCTTCCTTCGTTTTTAAAATATTGAAACTTTCCAAGCCAATCACCGCTCATCAAATCAATATCACCGTCATTATCATAATCTGCCAAAGAAACAGTCGATGCCCCCCCCTCGATTCTTATTACTTGAAACTGTGAACCATCGTATTGATATTCAGGAGAGGTTGGCGTACCAATATTTTTATAAAAATATAACGTTCCATCGGAAGTTCCATATATCAAATCGTAATCATTGTCACCATCCAAATCGCAAAAAGTTGGATTCTTCCAATACGTTTTTGTCTCCACCATTTGAAAGCGAGTTGTATTGCGGGTCCAAACTGGATTAGTTGTTCCAGTATTTGCATAATAAAGATAGCTCGATAGATCACGCCCTAATAATAATTCAGAATCTCCGTCAGAATCTAAATCAGCTAAAGCAGGATAAGAATTGAGTCCAGCATCAGGCAAATCAAGTACCAATGCATTGTCCTTCACAAACTTTGGTAATGTATTTGTTCCTGTATTTCGGAAGCCCATCGTTATGCCTGCAGTTGGTCCACCGAAGAGGGATTCTCCAATTCCAATAAGCAAATCTAGATCTCCATCCCGATCCAAATCCGCAAACTCAGGTTTGGCATCAGTACCGATTTGCGAATTAATTCCAGGAAAGAGAGTATCAACTTTCTGCCACACTGGAAAAGTCGAATCGCCAATGTTCTTATAAAATAATAGTCCATTATAACCGCCAATTATCAAATCAATATCTCCATCATTATCAATGTCGCAGGTAGTAGGATAGTAAGAATTTGTCCCTACATAACCACCGGAATAAATCGAAGAGAACGTTGAAGTATCTTCCTTAAATTTGGGTTGGAATTTTGTTCCTATATTTTGAAAGTATTTGATTCTGCTTGAAGAAGTTGTTCCAAGTATAAGATCATAATCGCCATCGCCATCCAAATCTGCAAAGTTTGGAGCTGAGAAACTGCTGACATTTACACCGGAAGGACTAAATATTGAATCAACTCTTTCCCAAAACTGAGCATAGGATGGATTACTAAAAAGCATCAGGATAAGAAAAACAAATGATGTGACGAAAGTTATATTTAATTGCCGATGTCTAGCTGGAGAGTTGCTCAATTTTATTTTCCTTATTGAGTGAGAATGAATTAACAGAAGTTTGAGAATGATGAACTATTCGTTAAAGCTTGAAATAGCGGTCTGGAGATCATCGTAAACCTTGAATACTTTGTTCATCCTGGTCATTTCGAGAGATGATTTTACATTTTGATTATTAATTACTAATCGAATGCTGCCGCCAATTGCCACTACTTTTTTTAATATGATTACAAGTACTCCCAGAAAGGTACTATCGATGAAATCACATTCAGAGAAATCGACAAGAATTTTTTTCTCTTTTTTATCAATTGCCTGATTTAAAAAGTCTTTAAACTCGTTCGCCATATAAATACTCGTGCGACTGAGTTTAACACCAATTATATAAATATCCTGAGCTTTATTTTCAGTAAAGTTCACTATTCCTCGAATGCAAAGATAACAAATATTTTTTTTTATTCAATCTCTACTTGTCTGCCCTATTTTTACCCCCGCCTCCCAATAGCTTTGATAAAAATTCCTTTGTATCTTCCAACTGCAATAATTTTATGTTATTTTTCCGCTATGAAACAAAAATTTTATTTTATTCCCATGCTGGCAATCGTCCTGCACGTCAGCTTGGTTTTTTCTCAGTCGGATACATCCATTGTATTTTCTGAAATAATGTTCAATCCGGTGACCTCATTTTCAAATAATGAATTTATCGAGCTGTTCAATACAAGTTATACTGATTCATTCAACCTATCGAGCTGGAAAATCCGTTATGCGGCTTCCACGCCCGATAATATCACAGATGCTGGATATGGAACTAAACTCGCACCGAGAAAATATGCAATTATCTTTGAACAAGACTATTTAGGTGGATACACCGTTCCTTCTTCGTCTCTTATCTTAAAGATTCATGATCATTCATTCGGTACATCAGGAATGGCTAATACTGAAGCAAGAGAGTTAAAATTAATCAACTCGAAAGGAGATACAACTTCTTCCTATACTTATTCTGTCCCTAATCCGACTGGCTACTCCGATGAAAAAGTCATTCTTATCGCAAATAACTCTGCGAGTAATTGGGCTAATAGTCTTGTGATTAATGGTTCACCGGGAGGATCGAATAGCGTATCTCCAAAGGAGTATGATCTTGGAGTCACATCAATTTTCTTTTCGCCGTCTGCTCCGGTTTTGAACGATACAATCTCCATTAGTGCAATGATAAAAAATTTGGGATTGAATCCTGCTCAGAATTTCAGCGTTAAATTTTCATACGATACGAATGGCGACTCGATTCCAGATATTGATTTGCCCAGCGTGCCAATCTCCAATTTAAATGCAAGAGACTCTTTGTTGGTGATTGCGACACAAAAAATCAATAGGATCCTTAATCGTGTCGTTGCGTTTTGTTCAATAGAATTTACACAGGATGAAAATTTATCCAATAATAATTTTTCCATTTCAATAGAGCCTGGACTTTCTCCGAAGTCAATACTCATAAATGAATTTATGTTTGATCCTTTAACAGGTGAGCCGGAGTGGGTTGAGTTATTCAATAATACTGATGGAACAATAAATTTAAAAAGTTGGAAAATCTCCGACGTTTTATCGACTCCAACCTTGGCGACGATCACGAATTCTGATTTTAATTTTTTGCCAAAATCTTTTTTAATTCTTGCAACAGATACAACCGCAATAAAAAATTTCTACGCATCAATTCCTTCAAAAATTATACGAGTGAGTATTCCTGCTTTAAACAATGACAAAGATGGTGTCGTACTTTACGATCATCGAGGTGCCGTGATGGATTCTGTGTTTTATTTATCAAGCTGGGGAATAAAAGGAAATTCTCTCGAGAGAATTAGCTTAACAGAAAGTTCAACCAAACAATCGAATTGGGTTGCATCGTTCGCCGACAGCGGCGGAACGCCAGGTCAAGAAAACAGCGCTAAAGATGCAAAGAGCTATTCAAGAAATTCATTTGTTATTAATGAAATAATGTTTGATCAGTTAAGCGGACTTTCAGAATATGTTGAGTTTTATAATACAACCTCCGATACAATAAACATAGCCGGCTGGCGTTACACTGAAAATGGTGGATTGACTTTAACTTTATCGGGAAAGATCAAAAAAATTCCACCTGGTGGATATGTTATTCTGTCGGCGGATTCATCGAATTTAAAACACTTTTCTTATTTGGCTGAAGGTTCACCGAATTATTATGTTGTAATTGCGAATCGTTCTGACCTCAGCTTATCAAATACCGAAGACATGGTTAAAATTATCGATCTATTTGGAAATACTATCGACAGTGTTTTTTACAATGCTAAATGGCACAATTCTGAAATTGAAGATACAAAAGGAAGATCACTTGAGAGAATTAATCCACTTCTTTCATCAACTGATGCAAAAAACTGGAGTACCTCAGTAAATATACTTGGCGGTTCGCCTGGAAAACAAAACAGTATCTTCACGAGAACTCTTCCTTCGCAATCTTCTCTTGAGATTTCTCCAAATCCATTTTCGCCAGATAATGACGGATTCGAAGATTTTACAATTTTCACTTACAAACTTTCACAATCGACTGCATCGATCCGTATCAGAATATATGACAGCCAAGGCAGACTCGTAAGAACCCTCGCGGATAACCAACCAAGCAGTGCTGGAGGATCTATAATTTTTAATGGTCTTGATGATCACAAGCAGCCACTGAGAATTGGTATTTATGCAGTTCTGCTCGAAGCAATAAATCAAACCAATGGAGTTGTTGATAAGGTTAAAAAAACGCTTGTCGTAGCTCGCAAGCTGAAGTAAACTCATGATGATAAGAATTTTATTTTTTTTTATTCTTAATCAAGCCTGTAGTTTTTCTCAAGTAATTCAGTTTTCGAATGAATGGTTATTTAAGGTTGGAGATGATGCGAATTATAAATTTACCGACTACGATAATTCAGATTGGGAAAAAATAAAAGTCCCTTCGCATTGGGAAAATTCCGGATTTGAAAATTATGACGGATTCGCTTGGTATAGGCTTCATTTTTCTGTTGATATCAAAAACTTAAACGAAAAACTTTTTCTTTTAGTTGGAAAAGTCGATGATAGTGATGAAACTTATTTGAATGGAACACTAATTGGATCATCAGGTAAATTTCCACCGTTAGCTCAATCAACTTGGAATCAGCAGAGGGCATATCAAATTCCAAAAGGACTACTAAAACAGGAAAATGTTCTTGCAGTGCGGGTCTATGATATGGGTGCGCCTGGCGGAATTCACTCCGGCATTTTGGGAATTTTTAATGAACAGGATTATGTTGAAGAATTGAATCTCGGACCTGGCCCGAAAAAATCATTTTATCAATTAGTTACTTCGAACGGATTAATTGCTGCTGTTTACAATGAAAAATTGCATCTGATTGAAAATGTTTACCCTCATATTTTTGCTGCTTATGATTCTGCAAGAAAAGTATTACCCTTCATAAAAAATCTGAAGTTGGAAACTGATGACTCCCCTTTTTCCACTGAATACGAGAAGAATTCACATTTAATCTTAGTTAAATACAAAAATTTCGAAGTCAGATATTTAACTTCCTTTACTGAGGATAATAAAGTTTTCTACATCACAATTACAGGAAATGCTGAGAAAATTGAGAATATAAATGTAAACTACTCTACTGCTGCAGGTGAAATTGTTTCCGAAGAAATCATTAAACAAAGAGCTGATGGCAAGACGGAAAAGTATTTTCTTTTTTCGTTTAACGATTCGCTGCATAATAATTCGAAAGTTCTTCTAAATGCTAAAGCTATAATTCTTACCTCTCATGATTTTGTTGAGCGTGAATTAAACTTTTCTCAGGAATTGTTTGCGAGAGCAAATATTACACAACACTTGAGTATAGATGAACGGAATTTATTCGAGCAGTCAATAACTGTTTTGAAAATGTCACAAGTTTCTCAAGGTGAAATATTTCCGAAATCACGCGGACAAATTCTAGCATCGCTTCCACCGGGGATGTGGAACATTTGCTGGATACGTGACGCTGCCTACTCTATTTTTGCATTAACAAAACTCGGTTTTTTAAGCGAAGCAAAGAGTGCATTAAACTTTTTCATTAAAGCGGAAACAGGATTCTATAAAAAATTTATTCACTCCGATGGAATTGACTATGGCATCAGTTCAGATTATTTAATTTCCGTGTGCAGATATTTTGGTACTGGAGTTGAAGAATCGGACTATAATGAAAATGGACCGAATATTGAATTAGATGGGTTCGGACTTTTCCTTTGGGCTTTTTCTGAATATGTAAAAAATAGCAACGATGAAAATTTTCTCAACGAAAATTTTGAGATAATTAAAAATAAAGTAGTGGATGTAATAATTAATTCGATAGAAAAAAATAATCTAATCCGAAAGGATTCAGGTCCGTGGGAAAGGCATTTGCCGGGGAAGCAATTTGCATATACAACTATCGCCTGTGCGAGGGGATTATTGTCATTTGCCGAACTTTGTCGTTTAAAAGATATTGATTATTCCAAATGGATTCTCACTGCATATAACAGATTGATTAGCGGAATAAATAATTATTTAACTGTCAAAAAAAAATATTTTAAAGGAAATTTTGAATCCGTCAATCCGAATGAGTACGATCATTTTGATGCTTCGACGTTCGAAGTATTTAATTTTGAACTGATCAAAGATAAATCTCTTTTTAATTCTCATTTTAACAATTACGCACGTAATTTAAGATTCAAAGAAAAGCAGAGAGGTTATTTTCGGATCAACAAAGGCGATTGGTACGATAGTCAGGAGTGGATTTTTCTGAACCTTAGGATAGCCTCTTCTCTTAAAAAATTCGGAGAATTGAGAAAAGCGAATCAATTAATAAATTGGATTGTTGAACAGTCAAAACTAAATTTTAATTTGATTGCCGAACTATATGGAGAAGAATCTTCAACTTATGAAGGAGCTTGTCCTATGGTTGGATTTGGTGCCGGTGTATACATATTATCTCAAATTGAAATTCGGGAGTGATCATATCGAGATGGACTTGCAATTTATTTTTTGATTGATAATATTTAAATGAACATTGGGGGAAATTTAGTATAACTATAAGGAGTAGTTAATGGCTAACAACGACTCTTCAAAACGATTTCAGTATTTAATTTTAACTGTGATCATAGTATTAGTTGTAATTTTCACATTCACTTTCATTTTTTGATTTTGATTTTTTCAAATTGATTAATGAAAAGTGTTATACACTAAGATTAATACCCTTCTTGTTAATATTTTCACTGATCGTCTGTTAATAAACATTTCAAACAAATTGTGTTTAATTAATTCTGCTTATTCAAAATTTTTAACGCTAATTCCAAGACTTCATTGACGGATATATCGTTGATGTTATCTGTTTTTGATTGTACGTAAAATTTGTTCTCGCCGTATGGATTCCATTCCGCCGCTTCTGCTTCAGTAAAAAGTGAAATCATGTTCACGCCGGTGGTTCCCGCAATGTGCATAGTTCCGGTATTATTTGTAATAAATAAATCCATTTTACTAATAATCCCGGTTAGATCATTTAATTCAAATTCCTTTTCGACGACATATTTTATTTTCAACTTTTTAAATTTATGGCTCAATTTCTCGACAATTTCACTGTCAAGAGGTCCACAAGTAATCAAGAGATTCAATGCAAATTTTTCCAACAGCTTTTCAATTAGCTGAAAATAATTCAAAGCTGGCCAGATATTTTTTTTCTGTCCCGCCCCAACATGAATTCCAATTAGTGGTTTATTCCTATTTTTGTATTGGTTGTGAATAAATTTTTCAGCAAAAGGAAGATTCCTCTGAATTGAACTCTGCAGACAATCGTTAATTTCTTCCTCCGATAAGAAACAACCAATCTGCTGAACAACATCAAGGTTTCTTTTAATCTGATGAATGTTATTTTTTATCCATTCGTAATCGGATTTAATATTTAATAATCTGGAAGATTTATTTGAAACACTTCCGACACTCCTCACGCCAATCCGAATTTTTGCACCGGAAAGATAATTTATTAAATGGGAAGTCCTCGAAATTTTTATTGTAGATGGAACAATGCCAATATCAAATTTAGTTTTTCGCAGCTTGATAAAAAATTTAATTACATTTATAAGTGAAGATCTGTCAAATACGATCGCTTCGCTTAAATAGGGATTCATCTTTAAAAATGGAACTGGATAATTTGTTTGTGCTGCTGCAAGCGCGAGCGATGCATTCGGGAATTTTTTTTTCAATGCAGCAAACATTGGAACTGAGACGATGATATCCCCAATTTGATTATGCTGACGAACAACAAGAATATTTTTGACCTTTTCCGGGCGAGACAAAATTTTCAAGTATTTATTTTTCACCTTTAAAGATTTGTTCAGTAGAAAAAACTAAAAATGAGCTATTATTTTTGGATTCCATACGGCGTAAAATAAATTCCGGACTTTTTCACAGATTTAAATATCTCCCAATTTTTCATTGCTCTTTCTTGATAATCGTGATAGATGTGATATTGGATCGCTGCATTATTTAACGATTCAATCTTAACTCCATTAAGCTCTAATCTGAATTGAATATCTGTATCTTCGCCCACCGAAGCTCCGTCGTAGCGCTCATCGAAGCCGTTGATGTCCAAAAGATCTTTTTTATGAATAGAGAAGTTTGAGCCGAGCAGCCCTCGTTTTTTTCGATTTATAATTTCTCTAACAAACTGCGATTTAATATAAAAGCCCTTTTCGGCATCATAAGTTTTACCAAAAATACTATCGAAAAGAATTGTAACGAGCTTTTTTTCAAGAAAACCATTTTTGATTTCTTCAGGATTTAATTTGGAAGTGATCCTTTTAGATAAATTAACTCTCCTGCCTGCCAAACATTTTTTTTCCGCTCTGTTCCTGAAATGCTCGGCGGTAAACTCGCGATGAGGGATACAATCGCCATCAACAAAGACGAGATAATCTGACGCAGATTCAATTACAGCTTTATTCAGAATCTTATTTTTTCTGAAACCTTTATCTTCATGCCAAACATGTTTTATACTGAGCGATGATTTTTTAATAATTTCTTTCAATTCGTACAAAGATTTTTCATCTGAACCATCGTCAGCGATTATTATTTCAAACTCTTTGAACGATTGTCTCTCAAATCCCGCAAGCACAAGCTGAATAAAATCGATTCTATTGTAAAACGCAATAATTATCGAAGTTTTCAATACAGCAATATCTATCTTATTTATTGTATATTAATAATGTAATTGTAACTTTGAACAGAACAATTCGGTTGTTCAAATTTACAATTTTAATTTGTCGATTAAAATTTCTAAGTGAAACATTTAAGATGAACGAATTATTAAGAAAGAAATTTCTTCTTATTCTTACTCTAATCGCAACAGTTGTTACGCTTGTTATTCTATTTGCGGTGAATCGAAACTCTAATATCTCTAAAACCGAGTCAGAATCGACTAAAGATATTGAATTCACAAAAAACATTCTTTTGAATGCTTCTTTTGAAGAGCCCGGCTTCAATCACTGGATAAAAGCAAATGATTTTTTCGCGGGTGTTAATTTGGAATATTCTGATGAGAATTATAAAGACGGAAGAAAATCTTTTGTGATTAGTTCAGATAAAAAATTTTTTGAGAGGAGTGAACCGGTTTCGATATTTATATATCAGAAGTTTGAAAATGTCCCCTTTGATAAAAAACTAATTTTTAATTCTTTCATCAAAACTGAAAATGCAGATGCTGCATTTATTTCACTCGAACTATATGATCAAAGGGATAGTCTTTTAACAGTCACAAATACAGATCTTATCGAAGGTACAACGGATTGGACTTACTATACGACCTGGATTCGGACACAAAACGAAAACATCGCTTACCTGCTTGTAAAATGTGCGCTCGAAGGGAAAGGAAAAGTATGGTTCGATAAACTTGAGTTGTTTCCTGTTGAGGTTGCACATAAATATTTTCTTAAACCTGAAAAGGAAAATTAAAATTCAATTAATTAACTTTGATTAAAGAATTAAACTTAAAATATTTTAAGAGAGGGAACTATGAAATCAAAAATAATTTTTATTACAGCAATTGCCGCTGCAGTTTTTATCGCTTCATGTACAAAAAAAGATTCCCCTAATGAACCTGGAGCTGGTATTAATGTAAGCTTTTCTCTTACTGCTGGAAAAATATTCAACTATCAATATTCTGAACTCGATTCGCTGAATAATCGAATCGGAACACCTCAAAGTGTGATGGAGAAGATTAACGCAATTAATTTTTCATTTGGCGGATATAACGATGTGGCTCAGATTTTTATTACTGGTGGAGGTGAGCTAGATACTTCTTATAAAAGAATTGTGTCTGGCAAAGATATTTATGAATGGACAGATACTTC
>VGVX01000022.1 GCA_016873845.1 Ignavibacteria bacterium | reverse complement strand
TTCTTCAGCTTTTTTTAGTGCGAAATCTCTCTTACCAGTTGAAATATAAGCGTTGAATAGAAGTGAAGTCAATACACCGTCACCAGCATGAAATTTTAATCCTTCTTCAAGAACTTGGATAGCTTTTTGAAACTTATCCATCGAGGCAATAGAATCAGATTCATTTTTTGTTGATAGGTATTTATTGAATGCATTTTCAGCTTTGTTATATAAAATTTCACCCACAATTTGATAACCATCTAAAGCTTTTGTCTTTTTAATCCATGTCTGACTTGGTTCTAAAGCTCCTTCCATATCGCCTGCAGATAAATATGCGAAAGTAAGACTTCTATAGGTATCTGCACTGTCGGGCTGCAGTTTGATCGCCATTTTAAAATCATCGATTGCCTGCTGTCGTAAGATTTTTGCAGAATCTTGATCTTGCATTTTGTTTGCGGTATTCAGGTTTAATACGGCAGAGTTGAAATTCTCCGCCCATGAAGCTTTCATCATGTTAGTAATTTCTGCATCAAACTTATCACCAAGTTTTTTTGTGCGATCAAATGCATCCATCATTCCATTATAATCTCTTTTTTCATGACGCACATAGCCGGTCAAAAACCAACCTTCTTCACTTTGAGGATTTTTTTCAATTTCTTTTTTTAAAACATCCTCCGCTTTGTCTAAGTTCTTCTGCTGAATATAAAGTCTCGCACTTGTAATTTCAGTTGAAGCACATTGGTAGGCAGTTAAAGTCAAACCTAAAAAACTTAAAAATAGAACACTTAAATATATTTTTTTCATTACATACTCCGATTGATTTACTATTTTCAACTACGAAATTAACCAAATGTGCCTGCTTTATCAAATTAGATTTTTCCATCTGCAGGGACATTCTTTAAGAATATTAAATTCTTAACTTTTCAAGAAAAACATTAAATCTATAATCACTAATTTTTGCTAAATCAATAATTCGTGAATAGTGATCATATAATTTCTTAATCGCTTTATATAAAAGTCGTTCCTGATCGATTCTTTTTGATTTTTTATCTTGGATTGAATTATAAATTGACCTGTGTAGGTATTGATTTAGGAAAGTCCGAAGAAGCAATTCAAACTGCTCCATGCTAAAAAATATTTCCCCCTCAAACTCATTAACATGAATAAAATTTTGAATTTCTGGATTCACTATAAATTCAGCGAACTCATTCCATGTATTGATTTCTGACTCAACCGGTTCATCCTTTAATTTCTCAAGCATATTTTCAATAAGCGGAAGAATTTTCATTAATTGCAGTGAATCCTGCTTCAACTCTGGATTTAATTTTATCTCCGACAACCATAAATTGACAATATCAGAATTGCGGAAGAAATCGATTAGCAACTCCTTATTCTCGTCGACGCTTCCCATAAAATTCTTTTCGATGGAATGAGAGTGCATGAAGTGAGAGAACCAAAACGAGTCTAACAATAAAAATTCCTTTTGGGCTTTTTTAAACCATTTAATTGTTTTTTTCGATGTTTTCAATTTCTTCATTACAATTAGAGATTCTGTATAAGGTCTAATCTCAGCGAATATGTTTTTTGCGATCAACTCGCCATTCAATTTTGTTCCTGCGGCACGATTTATCATATCTCCTATTTTTTGAAAATGTTCCTTCAGCTCAAGAATCTTGTTTGGATCGATTTCAAAATCTTTTTTGCTTTTCATTGCTGCATCAAAAATCGAAGAAAATGAACTCAAGACCTTCACGAACTCGTGCTTGACATTATTCAATCCCTTTTTGATTAATTCTTTTTGGATAGAAATAACTCCGGCACCATTTAATTCCTTCGCAACTGCATCCAACTCTCCATTCCGATCATACATTTCAAGGAAATCAATGAATACAAAATATCCATATCCGCGGAGTGTTAAACTCAGACCATACTCATAAAAATCTTTACCAGAACGGATGAATTCATGTTTAGTGATCAGATCCTTGTAAACGTAAAAATGTTTTTCTGAATTCTTAAACGATAATGCTTCTCCCAAATTCTTAGATAAAATTTGTTTCTCCCCTTCACTCTCACCATAGTTTTTGCCCGTTGAATAATTAATTGACCCTGAATAAGTCTCATATGAATTGTTGTAAACGACAATTGCACGTTCACCACCAAAGAAGTTTGTGTAGGCAAAAACATTTTCAGCAACATTCCCATTGGGAGTCTTGAAATCATAGAATTCAAAATCTGACACCTGACTGAAAAGATATCTTTTTCTCATCAGTGGAAAAATTTCTTCCTGATGCCTAGAAATCAAGTAATGATTCGGTGATTCATCATAATAAGCTTTATTATATTCCATCCCATATTTTTCGTAATATCCTTCTAACTGACCATGACCAAACATAGGTAAACCGGGAAGAGTGACCATCATAACAGCGATCCCAAAATATTTATCGCCATCACCAAATTGTTTTACAGCTGTTTCTTCATCAGGATTACTCATAAAGTTAACGTATCTTTTGAGGATCTCTGGATTGAACTCTAAAGTATTGGTAATCAGATCCCGGTATTTTGCATTTTCTTCTTTCTTCAACATATTCATAAATGCACTGTTGTAGACACGGTGCATACCGAGTGTTCTCACAAAATATCCTTCGAGCAGCCAAAATGCCTCTGCGAGCAGTAGTGTGTTGGGCATTTCAGAATTTATTCTATCGACTACCTCTCGCCAAAATTCCTTCGGGTAAAGCTTATAAAATTCTTCACCCGAAATTGTATTTCCAGCTCGTGATGGGATATCACCGCCTGAGCCCGGAGGAGGAAACCATAAACGCTGATAGTGCTTCTGGGTTAAAGTCATCGCTGCATCGAAACGAATAATGGTAAATTTTCTAGCAACGTGCATAATCATCTGAATGAGTGCTTCACGAACCTCGGATTTTAATAAATTCAATTGAGCTGTATCATTCCATGGCATACTAGTTCCATCGTTGCCATGATAAATGTACCTCACTTCGCCGCTTCGATTATCTATTAATTGAAAAACAACTGCTGCATCTTTTCTCGACCAATAACCATCTTCAATCCTGAGTTGAACTGCAGGATCGTCTGAGAGATCAACTCCGGTAAATGAGTAATTTGGGAAAGGACTTGAGTGAGATTGGATGAAAAAATCTTGATGCTCTAAAATCCAACGGGAAAAAATTCCCATGTGGTTTGGGACCATATCGCTTGCAAGATGTATTCCGCGAAGCCTGCATCTATGATTTAAATTCTGGAAAGCTTCTTCACCGCCAAGTTCATTCGCAATTTGATAATCATAAATTGAATATGCTGAAGGCATTGCTTCCGGATTACCGCTTATCTGCTTAATTTTTTTTGAAGCATTGCTTCGCTCCCAAACTCCAATGAGCCAAAGAGCAGTGAAACCCCAATCTGCAAGCTGATCTAGCTCTTCATCAGGAATATTTTCAAGCCGATGAATATGCCAGCCGTATTTTTTTGAAAGTTGATTTAACCAAACAAAGATATTTTTTGCCATAAGTACTACACGCGGCATCCAATCTGTATCTGGTGTGAATCTTTCAGGTTCAAGATAGACTTTGTAATTGATTCCATCGCCAAAATCTTTATCACCAAATCCGAATAAATATTTTTCATCGAAGATTGGAACTTGTGTCTCACCAGGACCAAATCCAATCTGAAATAATTTTTCTTCTTCCTTAAGTAAATCCTCACTTGACAATATTTTTTTCAAAAAGTCAGGTGTTAAAACAATTTTCCAGCGGTTCTTAATAAATTTCAGTTGGTCTTCCAAGCTTGCCGGATGCTCAAAAAATGGTTTTCTTAGAAAATCAAAAATGAATTGATTTTCTTCTCCAAATCCTATTTGTGTTTGAAAATATTTTTCCAGCTCGTTTATTACTTTATCATAGGGAGTTCGTTCAGCCAGTTCCTTATCGTCAAACAATTCTCTCAGCTTTTTATTCGCGGGATTATAATTCGAAAAATGAACGAGCATTAATTCTTCTAGTGTTATCTCAAGATTTGACCTCGAACCAGTTTTTCCTTCAATATAATTTTCAACCGAAATAATTCCTTTCATTACTTCAATCGGTTGGAATTCTTCAAGAAAAACCTTAATCGTTTTTTGTAATTCTTGTTCCCCAATTTTATCATACAAGTAATTTAATGCCTTAAGAAATACATTCGGATTGTAATTTTCTTCATAGTATCTCAAAACGAAATGGTAAATTTCATCAATCAGTCCCAAAGCATTAACTTGCCCAGCGCGAATTTGATTGTCAGCGGTTCTTTTCTGATTCAGCTTAAAAGTGAAATTTCGTACAAGGTTAAAATCAGCTAAAATTACATTCCCATTTAACTGAAACAAATTTTCATGCAAGTCATATTTTTTTCGTATATCTGAACGTACTTGAAAATTATACGTTAAATTTCCTCGCTTGAAATTTTCATTTATTTTGTGGTTACAGATTAGAAGCTTTATCATTAAAAATTCTGATCAACTAAAATCGCTTATTTAATTAATTGTGTTCTGTAGTTGAACTAACGCAATTAATTAACTTTAATTTTCATTCTAATATAATGACTTATGTGGAATTTAATTTGTTCAGATAAAAAATTTCTGAAAGTCTGATTTTGAATCTTCCTGTCCAAAAATTTAGAATTTGGATTATTGAAAATGAACGGAAAGATAATGCGGCAGCATCTCTTTCCACCAAGGCCAGTCATGTCCTGAATTCGAGCGCACATCCAGCCACGGTTCAATCCCCTTTTCCTTCAGAAGATTTGAAAGATGAAGGTTATCGCCTAAACAAATATCCCAATCGCCTGTTCCTAATACGATTTTCATATCACGGATTCGACTTAAATACCACTCATCCTGCAAACCAGGAAGAAAATCAAATGGAGAATTGAAATAGCAATTATCATCGTAGTAACCATTAATGAATGGTTTTATATCAAAAGTACCTCCCAAACTGAAGATGTGACTTACTTTATCAGGATGGCGTAAACCTAAGTTCACTGAGTGATATCCGCCAAAACTGCAACCGCAGAGTGCAACTTTGTTTTTCTTAGTTTCATATTTCGCAAATTCAATAACATCTTCGAGAATCAAATTTTCATAAGCATTGTGAGTTTTCACTCGATCAGCCGGGTGAATCGAATAATTGTACCAGCTTTGCTCATCCATACTGTCAGGGCAGTAAACTTTAACAATACCATTTTCGATGAAGTGGGAAATAGCAGCAATTAGACCAAAATCTTTATTCTGATAATACCTTCCATTAGATGTTGGGAATAAAATTAATGGATAACCCTCCTGCCCAAATACAAGCATTTCAAATTCTCGGCTGTTCTGCAGAGAATTCCATTTATGATATTCTTCTTTCAATTGAACTCCAGCTTATTGAGCGTAACAAAACTACAAAAGGCAGTTATAAAATAGAAATTTGTCAGTAAATTTCAAGAGTAACTGAATTCCAATTTGCATACTCCTCATCGATTTCAATCAAATATTTAATTTTATTCCGCACTCGTTTTAATATATGAATCGCAGTTGCTGCACTTAATCTTTCTTGTAAAGTAAAACCGCAATGCTTAAATTTGTAATGAAAATTTGGAAGAAATCTTGATATTAATTCAATTCTCGAAAATTTTGATTCTATGAAGTGATTGAATATTCCTATCAAATTTTATCCAGCAAAAAAATCAAATCAAAAATTATAAGCAGCAGAGGAAAATATGTCAGATTATACTAAGAAAATTTTGAGCGAGGTAAAGGCAAAAAATCCAAGTGAACCTGAATTCCATCAAGCAGTTGATGAAGTAACTGCATCGCTTGGACCGGTTTTTGAGCGGCATCCAGAATATCGTTCGGCAAAAATTCTTGAGAGAATGGTTGAACCTGAAAGAGTCATTTTATTTCGCGTCCCCTGGATGGATGACCGGGGAGAAGTTCGTGTTAACCGCGGATATAGAATTGAAATGAATAGTGCAATCGGTCCTTACAAAGGCGGATTGCGATTTCACCCTTCGGTAACTTTAGGAATTTTAAAATTCTTGGCTTTCGAACAAGTATTTAAAAATTCTCTTACAACACTTCCAATGGGTGGCGGAAAAGGTGGTTCTGACTTCGATCCAAAAGGTAAAAGTGATAACGAAGTGATGCGTTTTAGTCAAAGCTTCATGACTGAACTTTTCAGACATATCGGACCTGATACTGATGTTCCTGCTGGAGATATTGGAGTCGGTGCGAGAGAAATTGGCTTCCTTTTCGGACAATATAAAAGATTAAAAAATGAATTTACTGGCGTATTAACAGGTAAAGGTATAAGCTGGGGTGGTTCACTGATACGTCCTGAAGCGACTGGCTATGGTGTGGTTTATTTCGCTCAAGAAATGCTCAAAACAAAAGGAACAAGTTTCGATGGAAAATTAGTATCTGTTTCTGGATTCGGAAATGTTGCTTGGGGCGCAGTGCAAAAAGTGAATGAACTTGGCGGCAAAGTCGTCACCTTATCTGGTCCAGATGGTTATGTTTATGATCCAGATGGAGTTAAAGGAGACAAAGTTGAATACATGATCAAGCTTCGCGCAAGTGCAAAAGATGAAGTGAAAGATTATGCTGAGACATTTAAAGTTAAGTTTTTCGCAGGTAAGCGTCCATGGGAAGTTAAAGTAGATGTTGCCCTTCCATGTGCCACCCAAAACGAACTTGACGAAGCTGATGCAAAAATTCTTGTGGAGAATGGATGCCAATGTGTCAGCGAAGGTGCGAATATGCCAACAACCATTAATGGATATAAAATTTTTAGAGATGCGAAAATTCTTTACGCACCGGGCAAGGCATCTAATGCAGGCGGTGTGGCTGTCTCTGGTTTGGAGATGTCGCAAAACAGCATGCGTTTGCCCTGGCCAAAAGAGGAAGTTGATAAACGTCTTCAGCAGATCATGAAGAGCATACACGATACTTGTATCACAACAGCTGAAAGATTCGGAACACCCGGTAATTATTTAAATGGTGCAAATATTGCAGGTTTTCTGAAAGTTGCAGATGCAATGCTTGATCAAGGTTTAGTTTAGTATTATATAGATCGACTATCGCCAAAAACCTCTTTTGATTTGATAAGATATCGGCTGAAATAAAATGTAAAAATCTGATAGATTTTGTAAATTAGATCTAAACAAAATGACTTCACCCTACATAGCTTTCACCGAAGATAATTTTGGGAACCGCATAAAAAAATTCCAAAAATTAATGCGGGTAAAGGTGCGTGACATTCTTCTTGTTTCGAGTATGTATGATTATTATTTGTTTGAAGAAGACGGACGATTGTACGACCTCATCCGTCAAGAGTATCAAACACTTAACCTTAGTCACGCTCCGGAGATCACCCATGTCACTACTGGAACAGAGGGGAAAGAATTAGCCGAAAACAATAATTATGATCTAATAATTTCCACGCTTCATATCGAAGACATGCATGTTATTAAATTCGCTAAACTGCTGCGTGACGCGAATATTACAACGCCAATCATTCTTCTTGCCTACGATAATCAAGAACGGAAAGATCTTGTTGTAAACTATGATACCTCAATTTTTGATAAGATATTTATTTGGCAGGGTGATTACAAACTTTTAATAGGAATAATTAAATATCTCGAAGATAAACTTAATGTCGAAAACGACACAAAAAATGTTGGGGTGCAATCAATCCTCTTAGTTGAAGATAATGTCAAATTCTATTCATCTTATCTTCCATTAATTTACACCGAAATATTCAAACAATCGCAACGACTGATCTCAGAAGGGATCAGCATGACTCATCGTTTTTTAAGAATGAGAGCAAGACCAAAAATCTTACTCACAACAACTTACGATGAGGCAATGGATTATTACGAGAAGTACCAAGATTTCATACTCGGAATTATTTCGGATATTAACTTCAAACGCCAAGGTGTTAAAGATCCTGAAGCAGGAATTAAATTTGCTGCAGAAGTAAAAAGCAGACATTATGATATTCCAATACTTCTTCAGTCGAGTAATCCTGATCATTCCGAAGCAGCTCATAAACTTGGAGCTGCATTTTTATTGAAAGGTTCACCGTGGTTGCTCCATGAATTAAGAGACTTCATGTTAAAAAATTTCGGATTTGGCGACTTTGTTTTTCAAACGCTAAATGGAGATGTTGTCGGTAAAGCAAACAATCTGTTTACTCTTGAAGAACAATTGAGAAAAGTGCCGGACGAAAGTATCGTATTTCATGCCTCAAGAAATCACTTCTCCAAATGGCTTAAAGCTCGTACTGAATTTTGGCTCGCTCACCGTCTGAGACCACAAAAAGTTACGGACTTCAATACTGTTAATGAATTACGAGAAGACCTAATTAACGCTCTCAAAGAATATCAAAAATTAAGACAACGCGGAATTATTACGGATTTTAGCAGGGAATCGTTTGATCCAACAAATAGTTTTGCTCGAATTGGGTCTGGTTCATTAGGAGGTAAAGCAAGAGGTCTTGGTTTTATAAATACAATAATTAACAACCACAATATTCGCTACAACTTTACAAACGTAGAAATTTCAGTACCTTCGGCAGTTGTATTAGCAACCGACACATTCGATTTTTTCATGGAGGAAAACAACCTAACTGAATTTGCTTTCAGTGATGTAGGTGATGAAGAACTCATAAAAAGATTTCTAAAAGTGAGTAAATTTCCTGAAGATGTTAAAAATAAATTATCTGAGTTTCTCAAAATAATTAACGGACCAATTGCGGTCAGGTCTTCAAGTCTGTTGGAAGATTCGCAATTTCAACCTTTCGCAGGTGTATATCAAACTTACATGATCCCTAACAACGATGAAAACCTAGGAATCAGGTTAAAAGAACTTCTCGCATGCATAAAATGTGTATATGCTTCGACATTCTTTCGAAAAGCCAAAGATTATATGAAAGCCACAACTTATCGGCTCGAAGAAGAAAAAATGGCTGTAATTATTCAGCGATTAGTTGGTGCAAAACATGAAGGACAATTTTATCCGGATTTTGCAGGTGTTGCAAAGTCCTATAACTTTTATCCTGTACCACCACAAAAATCTTCTGATGGCATCGCATTAGTTGCATTGGGATTAGGCAAGCAAGTGGTTGATGGCGGAATTGCAGTTCGATTTTGTCCAAAATATCCTCGTCATCTCATGCAATTCTTTTCGACAAAGGAAACAATTAAAAATGCTCAGCAGGAATTTTTTGCTTTAAACCTTGACAGCAGGCTTGAATCTGAGAATTTCGTTACGCCTGATATTTTTGTCCAGAAATTCGATCTCTCGAAAGCCGAAAAGGATATGACTTTATCTTATGTTGGTTCAACATATTCGCCGGAAAACGAAGCTGTTTATGATGGTATTTCGCGCCCTGGAACTCGTGTTGTAACTTTTGCTCCAATTCTTAAACACTCTGTTTTTCCACTTGCTGAAATTTTAGATAAAATTTGTGAAATCGGTGCATGGGGAATGGGTACTCATGTTGAAATTGAATTCGCAGTTAATATGAATGTTCAGCCAGACCAGCTAAAAGAATTTGCATTACTTCAAATGCGACCTTTAGTGATTAGTCACGAACTTGAGGAAATTAACTTGAATAACATCAAGAGAGAAGAACTTATTTGCCAGAGTGAACAAGTATTAGGAAATGGTGTTATAAATGGTATACATGATGTTGTTGTTGTTGATTATCAAAAATTTGACAGAAGTAAAAGCAAAGAAGTTGCATTCGAAGTCAGTCAATTAAATGGGAAGTTACTCGCTCTAAAGAAGCCATACATTTTAATTGGAGTGGGACGCTGGGGAAGTCTCGATCCGTGGCTCGGAATTCCAGTTACGTGGGATCAAATTTCTGGGGCAAGTGTGATTGTTGAATCTGGTTTTAAGGACTTCACTGTCACCCCCTCACAAGGTTCTCATTTTTTCCAGAATATTACATCATTTAAGATTGGTTATTTTACAGTTAATTCGTCAAGCCCTAAAGAATTTATTGATTGGGATTGGTTGCTAAATATTCATCCAAAAGAAGCACTTAATCATTCAAAACATTTGCAATTTGAAAATTCAATTTCTGTAAAAATTAACGGACATAAAAATATTGGTATTATCATTAAGCCTAGTAATAACTAATATTTCTTTGCTAAGAAGATCCTATGAGTATTTGGCAGCGGCGGCTGCAATTAAAATTGTTGAGAATATCAACTAACGTGCTCAAAAAATAAAGGAGAAAAAATGGCTCACGAATCTCAAATTAAAAATGAAGAGCCTTCCGTTCCAATCCGAGATGGAATAATTTCCATTCTCGAATCTATCCAAGCCGATCACGGTTATCTCCCCATTTCCGAATTAAAAAAAGTTGCTGAAGAGACTGGAAAGTCTTTAGTTGACATTTACGGAGTCGCGACTTTTTATAAATCCTTCAGCTTAAAGCCGCGGGGGAAACATTTAGTTTGTGTTTGTCTTGGTACAGCATGTCATGTGAGGGGAGGTCCAAACATTCAAAAAGAATTCGAAGCACAGCTTGGCATCCATGCTGGTGATACAACAAAAAATAATAAATTCACCCTCGAAACTGTCGCTTGTCTTGGAGCCTGTGCTTTGGGACCAATTGTAGTTTCGGATGGTCATTATTTTTCAAAAGTTGCCTCTCGAAAGGTAAAACAAATAATCAAACAAACTAATGAAGGTCTTGATCGGTTTGAAATAAAAACTGATGAAAGAATCTTTCCTCTTGAAATAAGCTGTGCAAGGTGCAATCATAGTCTTATGGATTCAGAACATAAGATTGATGGACACCCATCAATCAAGCTTACACTATCTTTCGAACGAAAACATGGCTGGGGAAGACTTTCGAGCTTATACGGCAGCTTTAATATTGAATCAGAATACGAAATTACAACAGGTGTTATTTGTAACTTTTTTTGTCCCTTCTGTCACGCTGAATTACGCGGTGGTTCACCTTGCCCGGAATGTGGTTCATTAACAGTTCCCATGATTGTACGAGGCGGTGGTATGATTCAAATTTGTTCTAAGCGTGGATGCAGGTGGCACATGCTCGACATAACTGGAATTAATTATTAATGCTCAACAGGTGGATAAATGAATAGACTAAACAGTATTTCCGAATTTCATTCACTTCAAAGTCTCATTTCAGTTGATAAAATGGAACATATTCCCACAATAATAATTTCAGCTGGAACATGCGGGCAAGCAAGCGGAGCTAATGACTTAATTAGAGTAGTGAAAAAAGAATTAATTAGTAAAAACCTTACTGCAAAAATTAAATTGCGCATAACAGGTTGTCACGGTTTTTGTGAAATGGAACCCTCTATTTTGGTCGAACCATACAGAACTTATTATCCTAAAGTTTCTGTTAAAGACATACCAAGTATTATTAAGGCAATCTCGCGGGAAGAAATTATTGAGGAGCTATTATTTTTTGATCTTGATTCGGGTAAGAGGATCCAGAAACAGGATGATATACCGTTCTTCAAAAAACAGAATAGAATTTTACTCTCTAGGAATGAGAAAGTCGATCCTATAAGAATTTACAATTATATTGAAATCGGTGGATATGATTCTTTCGTTAATGTCCTTCACAAAAATGATTCCCAATGGATTATTGATGAAATTATCAAATCTGGTTTGCGAGGAAGAGGAGGTGCAGGATTTTTAACCGGAAAGAAATGGGAACTTCTTTCGAAGCAAAAAAATGGATATGGTAAATTCCTTGTTTGCAATGCCGATGAGGGTGACCCTGGAGCGTATATGGATCGCAGTTTACTCGAGGGTAATCCACACAGTATCATTGAAGGAATGATGATTGGTGCTTTTGCAACTGGTGCAAACGAGGGTATAATATATGTTAGAAATGAATACCCTCTTGCAATCAAACATTTAATCATTGCACTTCGAGTTGCGAATGAAATTGGCTTCCTAGGAAAAAATATTTTAGGAACCGCCTTTTCCTTCGATATAAAAATTGTTAGAGGAGCCGGTGCCTTCGTGTGTGGTGAAGAAACTGCCCTAATAAAATCAATTGAAGGATTTATGGGAGAACCGGTTCAGAGACCTCCCTTCCCTATTACCAAAGGGATCTATGGAAAACCAACCGCAATAAATAATGTTGAAACATGGGCAAATATCCCGGCAATAATTGAAATGGGTGCTCAGCACTTTGCTCAAATCGGCACGAAAAATAATTCCGGAACGAAAATCTTCAGTCTTGTTGGGAAAGTAAAAAACACTGGATTGGTCGAAGTGCCAATGGGAATATCGATTAAAGAGATTGTATTTGACATTGGAAGCGGATCTGAAAAAGAGACACGGTTAAAAGCAGTTCAAACAGGTGGTCCTTCGGGAGGTTGTATCCCAGTTAATAAATTTGATATACCTATTGATTACGACTCACTGAGTAAAGCAGGTACTATAATGGGTTCCGGCGGAATGATTGTGATGGATGAAAATACATGCATGGTCGATGTTGCAAAATATTTCATGAACTTCTTAAAAGATGAATCATGCGGTAAATGTTTTATGTGCCGGAAAGGTACACAGAGAATGTATGAATTATTGGATGACATTTCCCGGGGGAAAGCTACTTTGGATAAAATACAACTTTTGGAAGAATTAGCTATCGTAGTAAAAGATACAACAATGTGCGGATTAGGTCAGTCGGCTTCTAATCCAGTATTATCTACACTGCAATATTTTAAAGATGAATATATAGAGCATATTGAAAATAAAAAATGCAGGGCTGCAGTATGCAGAGAACTAGTCGGAGCTCCTTGTCAGTCTACTTGTCCGATAGGGACTGAAGCTTGGAGATATATTGCTCATATTTCTAACGGTGAGTATGAAAAAGCATATTTAGCCATTAGAGAGACAAATCCTTTTCCATCCGTGTGTGCCAGAGTCTGCAGCCATCCTTGCGAGTACAAGTGCCGCGCAGGTACAAGCGGAGGTGATGCAATTGCTATTAGAGCATTAAAGCGGTTCATCACCGATAGGATTGAGCCTTCAATCTATCAACCCGAACGAGCCACAATCAAAAATGCTAACAAATTCAAAATTGCCATAATAGGTTCAGGCCCTGGCGGACTAACTGCAGCACATTATTTATCATTGAAAGGTTATAAAGTAGATATTTTTGAAAAAGAAAATATCCCTGGGGGGATGTTAACATGCGGTATTCCAGAGTATCGCCTCCCGCGAAATATAATTAAGAAAGAGATTGATTCGCTGATCGATAGCAATATCAATATTCAATACAACATCGAAATGGGAAAAGATATTACAATCGATAGTCTTCTAAATGACGATTACAAAGCAATCTTCCTAGCAATGGGTGCTCACAAAAGTAAACTCCTAAACATTGAAGGGGAAGATTTGGATGGTGTTTATCCTGCGATCGAGTTTTTGAAAGAATTTAATTTAAAGGGAAGAAATCTTGCTAAAGGTAAAGTTGGAGTAATTGGCGGCGGGGATTCTGCAATTGACGCTGCAAGAGTCTCGTTGAGACAAGACGGAGTGGAAAGCGTCACTGTACTGTACAGGCGAACTCGGAAAGAAATGCCTGCACTTCAACATGAGATTGATGCGGCAATAGAAGAAGGTATCAATTTAATAACATTAGTCTCGCCAGTTAAAATTCATTCACGAAATAGCAAACTCGCGGGAGTCGAAGTAATTAGAAATCAGTTAGGTGAAATAGATCCAGGCGGCAGAAGAAATCCAGTACCAATTCCTGGTACAGAAGAATCATTCGAATTTGATACTTTAATTGTCACCATTGGCGATACTCCTGACGTGGCCTATATTTCTGAAATGGGAATTAAAGTAGATAAATGGGGAACACTAATCGTTGATAAAGAGACTCTTCAAACAAATCGGAAAGGAGTATTTGCCGGTGGAGATGTCGTTACTGGCCCAAAAACGGTAATTGAAGCAATTGCTGCAGGGAAAAAAGCTGCAATTATGATTAATCGATATTTGCAAGCTCAGAAATTAAATCAACCGTTTGAGGTCAATCTCCCAAAAATATACATCCCACCAGTGAACGGTGAACAATCAGATGAGCAGCAATTAGCAAGAATAAAATTGCCGACTATCTCTTTAGAACGAAGGAGAAAAGGATTAGAAGAAGTCGAGAAAGTATTGTCGGATGAATCTGCCAGGTATGAAGCGAGTCGATGTTTGAGATGCGATCTGGAATTCACGCAATCTTTGGAAAAAGTAAATGAAACTGTTAATAAAGGTTCGGAGGTAGTTACATGATCACATTAAAAATAAATGGATTATCAGTTTCAGTTGAAAAAGGGAGTACAATTTTAGAAGCTGCTCAATTTATAGGATTCCCAATTCCAACTCTGTGCCACTTGGAAGGCTTAACTCCGTATGGTGCATGCAGATTGTGTGTAGTTGAAATCGGCGAAGGTGAAAGAGCTAAGCTGGTATCTTCTTGTACATATCCGGCCGAAGAAGGATTAAAAGTTAAAACTGGTTCTGTACGAGTTATGAGAGCAAGAAAAATGGTTATCGAATTGTTATTAGCATCTTGCCCGCAATCCAAAATAATTCAAGATATTGCTTCCCAACATGATGTAAGACAACAGCGATTTAAACAAGAATATGAAGATTGTATTCTTTGCGGATTGTGCGTGAGAATGTGTAATGAACAGATGGTCGCGAAGGCCATTGGATTTAGAGGACGCGGCGAAAAGCGAAGTATCGGAACACCATTCGATATCAAATCCGAAGTTTGCAGGCTTTGCGGCGGGTGTATTTATGTTTGTCCGGCTTGTCAACTAAGATGTACTTATATCGATCCTGAAAAAGCAGTATGCGGCGGATGTGCAAATATTTCTCCGCCCTGCGTGGAAAAAGAACACTTTCAAAATATGATGTGCTACATGGATCCATGTGTAGCATGCGAAATAGTAGATTTAGAAAATAAAGGAGTTAAATAAATGTCGTACTCAAGAATTAATTCGTCTGCAGCTACATTAACAAAAAACAGAACTGACGGCAGTATCACTCCCTCTTCCGGAATGTGCGTAACCTGTGTCGACGGTTGTATTGGGATGTGTGAAATCGGTAAATCAGCTTATAGAGGTCACGAGGTAATCTATCCTCAACCATTTGGCGTAATAACAACCGCCGCGGAAAAAGTCTATCCCATAGATTATTCTCATTTAAACATTATGGGAGGAGTAATAGGTGCTTCAGGAATAGAAGCAGACAGCGATAAAGCAATCTTCCCTGCTGTAAATCTCGAAGTTCATTTCGGGCATGATGGCGGTATCAAATTTAAATATCCTTGGATTATTCCAGGAATTGGCTCTACCAATATTGCTAAGAATAATTGGGAAGGATTAGCAATTGGATCAGCAATATCAGGAACCGGACTTACCATCGGTGAAAATGTTGCTGGTATGGATCCTCAAACAGTAATAAAGAACGGGAAAGTAATCGACACGGTTGATCTAAAACGCAGAGTCCAACTTTATAACGATTTTAAACGAAATGATTATGGTGCCATTATCCTTCAGGCAAATGTTGAAGATACCCGGCTCGGTGTTCAAGAATATGCAATCGAAAAATTAGGTGTTGAAATAGTTGAATTAAAATGGGGACAAGGCGCCAAAAATATTGGAGGTGAGGTTAAAATCAGAGATCTAAAAAAAGCTCAGCTCCTTCATGATAGAGGTTATATTGTTCTACCAAATCCCACCGATGCAAATGTAATTCAGGCTTTTGAGAAAGGTGCATTTACTGAATTCGAAAGACATTCTAGAATTGGAATGGTTTCGGAAGAAGGATTTGCTAAAAGAGTTGAAGAGTTAAAAAAAGCCGGAGCAAAATATATATTTCTGAAAACAGGTGCTTATCGCCCGCTCGATCTCGCGCGTGCAATAGTATTTTGCTCAAAATATAAAATCGATCTGCTCACAATCGACGGTGCAGGCGGAGGCACCGGAATGAGTCCATGGAGAATGATGAATGAATGGGGTATCCCCCCACTTGAATTACACTCACTAGCTTATAGTTATATCAAAAAGTTATCAGACAAAGGACACTACGTTCCGGCAGTTGCATTCGCCGGAGGATTTACATTTGAAGATCAAATCTTTAAAGGATTGGCACTTGGCGCCCCATTTACTAAACTCGTTGGTATGGCAAGAGCACCAATTGCAGCAGCTATGGTTGGAAAAACTATTGGCAGAGCAATAGATGACGGGCAGCTTCCGGTTTATATTGAGCGGTTCGGAAGATCGGTAGATGAGATTTTTGTCACTGCTTCTCATCTCAGGAAGGAGCTTGGTGATAATGAATTTCAAAAAGTTCCGGTCGGAGCTTTAGGACTTTATACCTATTACGAACGTTTGGCTCAGGGTTTGCGTCAATTAATGTGCGGAAGCAGGAAATTCAAACTTGAGTTCATGACTCGTGACGACCTTGCGTGCTTAACCAAGGAATCCGCCGAGATAACAGGAATTCCTTATGTAATGGATCTTGATAAAAAGGAAGTTGACAAAATTTTGAAGATATAAGACTGAAATAAATTTTAAGCTTATTCTCTTATTGTTTTTATTTGGAATTTAATATTGAAATGAATTGAATAATAGCGTCGCTTTATAAGCAATAAACTGTTTAAGAAGTCAGTGATTTGGTACATATTACACTCGACTGCTATTTAGAAATTTATTTAATAATAATTTTGGGTTGAATCTTAAGTCAGAGAGAAAAACTTCCTTTCAATGTGTGTTTCATAAAGGAATAATTCGCAGCAACCAAAGTTATGAAATCGAAGTAATTATTGCAGTTGTGAATTGTCGAACGGTAAAACAACATTGAAGCAGATTTATCTGTAAATCAAAAAAATATTTGTGCATGACCGATTTAAATATTTATCTTGAAACATCAAAACGATTAGCAAATTAATTAAACCCGGATTTATCATTAGAAATTTCTCATGACCGACAATAGAAAAAATGGCTTGTAACTCATTGTTTTATATAAACTAATCTAATAATTTTTTGACCATAATTAATTCTATATGTAAGCAAATCTTATTTCTTAAAATGTCAATAACAAAATGTTATTTCAGGATTTATACGATTTGGTTTTTTCCTAATGACAAATTTGGGTTAAACTTGTTGATTATTAATTCAATTAAATCATAAACCTCTCTTCAGCGATTATGCTCATCATTAAATTGAAATTACTCCCTCTTTTGCATAAATTTGTTGTGGTTAGTTAATTGACCGATGATTATGTCAAAATTAATGCTCCATCAAATTACAAATTCCGATAACACCAGAAAGGTAACCTGTGAAACAAGAAATTTTTGATATCATTAAAGAAGTTCCAAAAGTTCTTTTGCACGACCATCTCGATGGCGGATTACGCTCGCAAACTGTGATTGATCTTGCAAAAGAAATGAAATACACAAAACTTCCAACCACCGATGCCGGAGAACTAGCTGAGTGGTTTCACCGCGGTGCAAATAAAGGCAACTTAGTTGAATTTTTACAGGGTTTCGCTCACACCTGCGGTGTTATGCAAACAAAAGAAGCTCTCGAACGCGTTGCATTCGAAATGATGGAAGACATGCATAATGATGGCGTAGTATATATTGAAACAAGATTTTCCCCAATATTTCATACAAACAAAGGTTTGCATTGGGAAGAAGTTGTGCAAGCAGTATTAAATGGATTGGAACGCGGCAGACAAACTTTTGGCGTACAGTATGGCTTAATAATTTGTGCAATGCGGAATATGAAACTTTCTCTCGAAATGGCAGAACTCGCTGTGGATTTTCGCGATAAAGGAGTGGTTGGATTTGATCTCGCAGGTGAAGAAGGGGGGTATCCTCCGAAGAAACACATAGAAGCTTTTCAATATATTCAAAGAGAAAATTTCAATATAACGATTCACGCTGGTGAAGCTTTCGGAAAAGAATCGATTTGGCAGGCGCTTCAATGGTGCGGCGCACATCGAATTGGCCACGCAACAAGATTAATTGAAGATATGGTAATTAAAGATGGGCAATTGATCTCAATGGGAAATTTAGCTCAATACGTTCTCGACAAAAGAATTCCTCTTGAGATATGTTTACTGAGCAATGTGCACACAGGTGCAGTGAAAAGTCTTGAACTGCATCCATTTGGCATTTATTATAAATACAAATTCCGTGTTTGTCTAAATACCGATGACAGATTAATGAGCGATCATACACTCACAAAAGAATTCAAAATCGCTGCCGATGTTTTTGGAATTGGACTCGACGATATGGAAAAGCTGACTATTAATGCAATGAAAAGCGCATTCATTCCATATAAAGATAGAATTAAGATAATTTACGATGTTATAAAACCTGGTTATCAAAAAACCAGAGAAAAGCTGCTTTCATTTAAATAATTAGGAGACCATGAAACCATTATTCAAGAATTATAATTTTGAATTTAATTCAACTGAAAAAAAATTATTGTCCACATTAGTGAAACAAATCCTCAAGCAAATTGAGGGAGACTCTAGATATTCCAGCGAGATCAGAATTTACCAAAGCTTATCGGAGAAGTTTTCTTCATCGCAAGAAGTCGTAAAATTAACAAAGGAAGAGTCAAAGAGAATTGAGACTCAACTGACTGAAAACTTAAAGCAATACAAAGATGCAATAAAAAAATCTTGGTTCTTCAAAAAATGGATGTACAAATCGCTGATAAATCAATATGAAGGTTTGTTAAATAATCATTTCAAGAAAAGATAAAATATGAATGAAAAGATAATTAGAGCTCCGAGAGGAACGAATCTTAACACAAAGGGCTGGATTCAAGAAGCAGCCCTAAGAATGTTAATGAACAATCTCGATCTTGATGTTGCAGAAAATCCAGCAGAATTAATCGTCTATGGCGGAATTGGTAAAGCTGCAAGAAATTGGGAATGCTTCGATGCAATCGTAAAATCATTGAAAGAACTTGAAGCCGATGAAACATTATTAATTCAATCTGGAAAACCAGTAGCGGTTTTCAAAACGCATTCAAACGCGCCGCGAGTGATCATCTCAAATTCTATGCTCGTTCCGCATTGGGCAACTTGGGATGAATTCCGAAAGCTCGAAACTCTCGGTTTGATTATGTACGGACAGATGACTGCTGGAAGCTGGATTTACATTGGAACGCAGGGAATTCTTCAGGGAACTTATGAAACGTTTGCTGCTTGCGCAGACAAGTATTTCAACGGTTCACTTGCTGGAAAATTTTTGCTTACTGCCGGACTCGGAGGTATGGGGGGTGCACAACCTCTTGCAGCAAAAATGAATGGTGCAGCTTTTCTTGGTATCGAAGTTGACAAATCAAGAATAGAAAAGAGACTCAAAACCGGCTACCTCGATATTATGACTGACAATCTTGAAGAAGCATTGAATAAAATCTCAAATGCGAAAGAGAAAAAAGAAGGATTCTCAATCGGCCTGCTCGGCAATGCAGCAGAAATCCTTCCAAAAATTCTTGAGATGAAAATCATTCCGGATATATTGACAGACCAAACATCAGCACATGATACTTTAAATGGTTATGTGCCGGCTGGGATGAGTTATGAACAAGCCCTTTCACTTCGCAAATCTGATCCGGAAAAATATATCAAGCTTTCGAAGAAATCGATTGTCATTCACTTAAATGCAATGCTCGAATTTCAAAAACTTGGCAGCATTACATTTGATTACGGTAATAACATCCGCGGAGAAGCTTTTGCCAATGGAGTGAAAAATGCGTTTGATATTCCGGGTTTTGTACCTGAATATATTCGTCCGCTATTCTGTGATGGTAAAGGTCCTTTCAGATGGGCGGCACTTTCAGGTGAAGCTGAAGATATATTTATAACCGATAAAGCCATAATCGAAACATTTCCTAAAAACAAATCTCTAATTCGCTGGATTGAATTGGCGCAGAAACATGTTCACTTTCAAGGATTGCCTGCACGAATTTGCTGGCTCGGATACGGCGAGCGTGCAAAGATGGGAAAAATATTTAATCAACTTGTTAAAGAGAAAAAAGTAAAAGCTCCAATTGTAATCGGGCGCGATCATTTAGACTGCGGCTCCGTTGCTTCGCCAAACCGCGAAACGGAAGCGATGAAAGACGGAAGTGATGCAATAGCAGATTGGCCTATACTGAATGCATTGCTAAACGCTATCGGAGGTGCAAGCTGGGTTTCTGTACATCACGGCGGCGGTGTTGGAATAGGTTATTCCATCCACGCAGGTATGGTCGTAGTAGCAGACGGCACCGATGAAGCTGAACAAAGACTTGAGAGAGTTTTAACTTATGATCCCGGAATGGGAATCGTCCGTCATTCCGATGCTGGATATGAGCGAGCAATTCAAAATGCAATAGAACATAAAATTAATATTCCAATGTTAAAGAAAAATTTTAATCAATAATTTGGAGAGGAGAAAAAAATGAAAGTAATAGTTGCGGATAAATTTCCAGATATCTACATCAACCAAATGAAAGATTTAAAGCTTGATGTGGTTTACAATCCCAAACTCGGGGAAAACGATTTACCCGAAGCAGCAAAAGATGCTGATGCAATCGTTGTGAGATCGACAATTGTAAACGAAAAAACAATTACCGATGGAAGTAATTTGAAATTGATAATTCGAGCAGGTTCGGGTGTAAATAATATTAATGTTAAAGCTGCAAGTGCAAAAGGCATTCCTGTAACGAATTGTCCGGGCAAGAATTCAATCGCTGTAGCCGAGCTTGCAATGGGAATGATAGTTGCACTCGACAGAAAAATACCAGATAATGTTAAAGACTTCAACTCAAGCATTTGGAACAAAGCGAAATTTTCAAAAGCTGAAGGAATTTTCGGAAAAACGCTTGGCATTATCGGAGTCGGAAATATTGGGAAGGAAATTGCAAAACGTGCACATGCATTCGGAATGAAAGTTATCGGTTACGATGTAATTAAGAGTGAAGGTATTGGAGTCGAATATTATGATGACGTTGAAAAGTTAATTTCCGAATCAGATGTTATCACTCTTCACGTTCCGGCAAATCCTCAAACCAAAGGAATGTTCAACGATAAGCTGTTCGGATTAATGAAAAAAAATGCGATGTTGATCAACACATCCAGGTCAGATGTAATCGATGAAGATGCTTTAATCAAAGCAGTGAAAGAAAAAGGAATTACAGCCGCAGTCGACGTATTCAAAGGAGAGCCAGAAGGAAAAGATGGTGCTGTCAGCTCTAAACTCCAAAATGTAGACGGCATTTATGTTACTCACCATATTGGTGCATCGACAGAGCAAGCGCAAAACGCCGTAGCCGAAGAAACTGTGAGAATAATCTCAGAGTTTCAAAAGACAGGTCAAGCGATTAATCGAGTGAATTGAAAAATCGAATTGCCAATTCCTTTAAAATAAAAAAGGTCAGTATAAGCTGACCTTTTTTTGTTTCCAAATTACGGTTTCTATTTGCTTTTAATTCTCGCAGCTTTTCCTGAAAGATTTCTCAAGTAATAAAGTTTAGCTCTGCGGACTCTTCCTTCACGAACTAAATCTATTTTAGCGATCTTCGGCGAGTGGAACGGAAAAATTCTCTCCACTCCAACTCCATCGGAAATCTTTCGGACAGTGAATGTTTTATCTATTCCGGCACCTCGAATTGAAATTACATCCCCTTCGAACTGCTGGATTCGTTCTTTATCCCCTTCAATTACTTTGAAGTGAATATTTACACGATCACCGGCTCTAAATTTTGGAAAATCGTTTCTCAATTGTAACGACTGTGCATGTTGCAGCTTATTCATTTTATCATCTCCATTTTCTTAATTTTTCAACTCTCTGAGGAAATCTTATCTTTCCAATCTTTAATTTTGGAATGATCTCCTTCTAATAAAATCTGAGGGACTTTAAGTCCTTCGAATTCGCGTGGTCTGGTATAAATCGGCGGTTCGATGTAATCTTCATCGATGAAAGTGTCAGTTAATGCAGATTCACCGTCACCGAGTGCGCCCGGGATCAATCTGACTATTGCATCGACAATCGCAAGTGCAGGCAGTTCGCCACCGCTTAAAACGAATCTGCCAATGGAAATTTCTTCTGCACCGGTTAATTCAGTCACGCGTTGATCAATACCTTTGTAATGACCACAAATAAAAATCAAATTTTCAAATAAGGAAAACTTTTTCGCCATTGATTGATCGAATAATTTTCCTTTCGCAGAAGTGATGATAACGGCATCATAACTTCTTTCGCTTTTTAATTTCTCCACACATCGGAAGATCGGTTCCGGTTTCAGCACCATTCCGCTTCCGCCTCCGAATGGTTTATCATCAATTTGACGATATTTACCTTCGCCGTAATTGTGCAGATTATGAATCACAATTTCAACTAAATCTTTTTCCCGTGCACGCTTTACAATACTGTGACTTATTGGGCTTTCCAAAATTTGCGGCACTGCAGAAATTAAATCTATTCTCACCTAATCAAACATCCCTTCTGTATTTTTTAATTTCATAAATCCAGATTCTATATTCATCTCTTCAATGAAATCTTTTACAGCAGGAATTAAAAACTTCTTTCCAGAATTATCAATTAATTCATACACATCATTTGAGCGAAGATTGAATACGTCTGTTATGACTCCGAGAATTTCACCTGATTCACTTAATACTTTCACACCAATAAGTTCATGGATGTAAAATGAATCAGACTCAAGTTTTTTCAGACTGCCTTCTTCAATAACAATATCTTTTCCCACAAGCATCTCAGCTTGGGTCAAATCATTCACATTTTCAAATTTGAGATAGAAAATTCCTTTTCGCTCAAATGAATTATCAATTCTAAATTTCTCGAAAGAATCATTTTCAATCTTCACACACAAAATTTCACTCTTATTAAACCGTGCAGAGAAATCCGTGAACGGTTTAATTTTCAGCATCCCTTTCAGACCGTGGGTGCCGATGATTCTACCAATTAAGATCATCCTTATTTATTTCGATAGCTAACTATCGAATAGGGAATATTTCAATCCTGAATTTCGAGGATTGCTTTTTTCCCCTCTTTGGCAGCAACCGCAGTCAAAAGAACTCGCATTGCTTGGGCAGTTTTGCCCTGTTTACCAATAACTTTACCAACATCTTCCTGACTTACCTTGAGGGAGAAGACAAGTTTGTTTTCCGCTGGTTGAGTTTCCTCAACGGTGACCCCTTCTGGTTTATCAACAAGCTGTTTTACAATATATTCGATGAATTCTTTCATATTTCCCTCCGGAAATTGGGGTGCTTAGTATTTATGTGCCAAGCGCAGATTCCACCGAAAATTTCTACTAATTTTCGGCAGGAGTTTCTGCCGGTTTTTCTTCAGAAGCTGCACCTTTTGCTTCTGCCGCACTGGATTTCTTTTTTGAGCCTTTCTTCGCTATTTGCTTCTCAAGCGATCTCTTCTGCTTATCTTGTTGCAGCATTTTGAACTTTTCTAATTCTTGTTCAATTTTCTCAGGAGAAGCTTTTTTCTTCATCAAATCATATCGAAGAATAATTCCTTCACGACTTAATAGATTCTTAACCGTATCAGTTGGCTGTGCACCAACTCCCAACCAGTAGAGAGCTCTATCTTCTGAAACAATTAATTCAGAAGGATTCATTCTAGGATTATATCTTCCAATAGCTTCAATAAACTTACCATCGCGCGGTGAACGGGAATCTGCAGCAACGATTTTATAAATTGGCTGTTTTTTCTTTCCCATTCTCTGCAATCTTAACTTTACTGCCAAATGTTTTTCCTCCAAATAATTTTCTAATTGTACTGAAATTTAATACCTTTAAAAGCATTTTTCATGCCCATTGTAGAAACACGTTTCATCATCTTTTGCATTTCTTCAAATTGTTTAATCAATTTATTCACATCCTGAATCGTACTTCCGCTTCCTTTAGCAATTCTTTTTCGCCGACTGCCATTTAAAACACGAGGATTTTTTCTTTCCTCTTTAGTCATTGAGTTAATAATTGCTTCGATCTTTACGAATGCTTTTTCATCTATCTCAACATTTTTCAAATTCGAACCAATGCCAGGGATCATTCCAAGCAACTGGGAAATCGATCCCATGCGTTTTATTTGTTTAATTTGTTCTTTAAAATCTTCAAAATCAAATTTGTTTGACTTTATTTTTTCTTCAATTTTAAAAGCTTCTCTCTCATCAAATACGTCTTGAGCTTTTTCAACAAAACTTACGATATCGCCTTTACCAAGAATTCTTGATGCAAGTCTATCAGGATGAAAAACTTCGATGGAATCAAGCTTCTCCCCAAGACTTACGAATTTAATTGGTTTCTGCACAACGGCACGAATCGAAAGAGCACATCCACCTTTCGTATCGCCATCGAGTTTAGTTAGTACAACTCCATCAAAATCAATTTTCTCATTGAAAGCTTTAGCTGTGTTCACTGCATCTTGTCCAGTCATCGAATCTACAATAAAATAAGTCTCAGTTGGTGAAATTGCCTTTTTAATTTCAGCAATTTCTTCCATCATTTTCTCATCAATGTGCATTCTTCCGGCTGTATCAACAATCACTATATTATGATTATTTTTCTTGGCATAATTTATTGCATCACTCGCAATCTTGACCGGATCACTTTCTCCTTCGAATACATTTACTTTAAGTTGTTCGCCAAGTGTCTTGAGCTGCTGAACTGCAGCAGGGCGATAAATATCACAAGCTACCAGAAGCGGCTTTGAGTTAGATTTTTTTAGATAATCTGCAAGTTTGGCTGAAAAAGTTGTCTTCCCTGATCCTTGTAAACCGGAAATTAAATAAATTGACGGTGGCTGCTTGGATAAAACTATACTTTCAGTCTTGCTGCCAAGAAGTTCAATTAGCTCATCATTAATAATTTTTATTATTAATTGACCAGGAGTAATTGAATTTAAGACTTCTTTTCCAAGTGATTTTTGCTCCACTTTTTCAATAAAATCCTTAGCGACTCGAAAATTAACATCAGCATCAAGCAAAATTCGACGTACTTCACGGAGCGTGTCAGAAATATTCTTTTCCGTCAATTTCCCCTGTCCGCGAATTAGCTTGAAGGTCTTTTCTAATTTATATGTTAAATCTTCGAACATATTTTTTCATTTTAGCTGTCAAAGTTAGCAAATCTAAGTAAAAGTATCAAAAACTTATTTTAATTTTAAGCCCTAAAATTGGAGACCTATAAAAAATAAACTTAAAAGAAGATTTTACGCCGATTCCTTCAGCGCATCAGCTCCGGCAACTATTTCAAGTAGTTCTTTTGTGATAGAGGCTTGTCTCGCGCGATTGTACGAAAGACTCAGCAATCGGATAAGTTCTTTTGCGTTTTCAGTTGCATTATCCATAGCCGTCATTCTTGCACCATGTTCAGATGCGTTAGACTCAAGTAACACACGCCACATCAAAATATTCAAATGTTGAGGGAGAATTTTCGTAAGAATCTCTTCCTTGCTTGGTTCATAAATAAAATCGACATACTCATTATATTTGCTCTCTTTTTCATTTTTCTCGGCCTGATGAGTCTCAGGAATGGGAAGAATTTGTTCAACTTTAATTTTTTGACTGATGATGGATTTAAATTCATTATAAATAACGTAGACTTTATCAGTCGTTCCATTCAAGAAAGAGTTCGTAACTTTTTGGATTATTTCCTTTGCTGACGAAAATTGAAGATCTGAAAAGATCCCTAAATACTTTTCTTTTACCTGGTAATTTCGCTTGGAGAAAAAATCACTTCCTTTTTTGCCGATACACATTAAATTAAGATTGCCGGACTCGCGATACGAACTGAATTCAGTTTGTATTAACTCGGCAGCACTTCGTATTAGGTTCGAATTAAAAGAGCCGCATAATCCTCTATCAGAGGTAACGATAATCAGAGTAACGTTCTTGGTTTCTCTTTCCATCAACAGGGGGCTGATAGACTTATCAATTTTTCCTGGTAGTGAATGAAGCAAATCTGCCATTTTATTGGAATAAGGCCGAATGTTCAAAATAGCCTCTTGAGCTTTTCGAAGCTTCGCAGCAGCAACCATCTTCATTGCTTTTGTGATTTGTTGAGTGCTTTTTACACCCGTGATTCTTCTGCGTATTTCACGTAGAGTTGCCATTAATTGCTTTTCTTAAATGAATTTAAAAATTCATCTCCAATTTTCTTGAGCTTCTCGATAATTGCTTGATTCAATTCTTTCTTTTCAGCAATTTCCAGCATAATGTCTTTATGTTTTACATCGAAAATTTCAAGAATTTCTGATTCAAATTTTTGTACATCATTAACTGCGAGTTGATCTAAATAACCATTAGTCCCATAAAAGATTGAAACAATCTGTTTTTCGACGGACATTGGTTTGTATTGTCCTTGTTTTAGTAATTCAACGAGTCGTTGACCTCTTCTGAGCTGCCTCTGAGTTGCGGCATCAAGGTCGGAACCAAATTTAGCAAATGCTTCAAGTTCTCGATATTGTGCGAGATCAAGCCGAAGCGTACCAGCAACTTTTTTCATTGCCTTAATTTGTGCATTTCCTCCTACCCGAGAGACTGAAATACCAACGTTGATAGCCGGACGAACACCAGCATTAAACAAATTCGGCTCAAGATAAATCTGACCATCAGTAATCGATATAACATTTGTCGGAATATATGCGGAAACATCTCCAGCTTGAGTCTCAATTACTGGTAGAGCTGTTAAACTTCCTCCACCTAAATCGTCACTCAATTTAGAAGCTCTCTCCAATAAACGAGAATGGAGGTAAAAAATATCACCTGGGTAAGCTTCGCGTCCAGGAGGGCGTCGAAGCAATAGCGAAACTTGACGATAAGCCTGTGCATGTTTTGAGAGATCATCATAGATAACTAAAGAATGTCTTCCACTATCTCTGAAGAATTCACCAACAGTTGCACCTGAATAAGGAGCAATGAATTGCATTGGGGCTGTATCTGAAGCAGCTGCTAAAATTACAGTTGTATATTCCATTGCACCAGCTTCTTCAAGTTTTGCGACTACTTGCGAGACTGACGAACCTTTTTGTCCAATTGCAACATAAATACAATAAACAGGCTTAACTCCCTGCTTTTTAGCTTCTTCGGTGTGGGTATACTTCTGATTGATAATCGTATCAAGTGCAATGGCAGTTTTACCAGTTTGTCGATCGCCGATTATTAATTCTCTTTGACCTCTTCCGATTGGAATCATACCATCAATGGCTTTAAGACCTGTTTGAAGCGGTTCTTTAACCGGTTGACGGAAAATTACACCAAGTGCTTTTCTTTCTATTGGAAGGAATTTATCCGTTTTAATTGAACCTTTACCATCGAGAGGCTGGCAAAGTGGATTTACAACTCTTCCTAAAAGTTGATCTCCAACCGGAATCGAAGCAACTCTCTTTGTTCTTTTAACAATATCGCCTTCTTTTACGAGTGTATCTTCACCAAATAATATTGCACCAACGTTATCTTCTTCAAGATTAAGCACCATTCCGAAAACACCATTTGGGAATTCAACTAACTCGCTTGCCATGACTTTTGACAAGCCGTAAATACGCGCAATACCATCGCCGACTTCTAATACCGTACCGACATCATAAACATCAACTTCTTTCTCGAATCCTGAAAGTTCTTTTCTTAAAATCGAAGAAACTTCATCTGGTCTTACTTCTGCCATTTTTAACCTTTTCTAAATTCTTTTTTCGTTCAGTTTAATTCTTCTGAGCCATGAAGGAATTTACTTTTTAATAAATCCAATTGATGTCGAAGACTTGCATCTAAAACAGTATCACCCAATTGAACTACAAATCCACCCTTCAACGAAGAATCTAATGAAAAATTAATTTTTACTTTTTTATTAGTGTAACTTTCTAACTGCTTTGTTAGGTCTTCTGATTGATTCTTGTCAAATTTAGCTGCACTTCTTACTGCTACATTGATTATTCCAAGATGCTTATCTCTTAGTTCGAAAAAGTGATCGATAATCTCCAGAATCAAAGGAGTTCTATTCCTGTCAATTACTAAATTCAAAAACTTCATCGTGAGATTCGAAACTTTGCCACTGAATATTTTTGTTAAAATATCCTTCTTTTTTTGCGATTTTAAGATTGGGCTTTGTAAAAAAAGTGTTAGTTCTCTTGAATCTTTAATTGATTTTTTTATAAGCTCAAGTTCTCTATTGACATCGTTTAAGGATTTTTCTTGGATTGAAAGCTCGAGCAAAGCTGTGGCGTATCTATTCGTAATTTTGAAACTACTCAAAACTTATTGCCTCGGTAAAGTGCTGATAAATTTGTCAATAAGTGATCTGTGTTTCTTATCATCGAGTTTTTCATCAATCAATTTTTCTGTTGCTTGAATTGCCAAATCTGCAACTACCTCTCTAAGTTCATTGAGAGCTTCATCTTTCTTCCGATCGATTTCAATTTTCGTTTGATCTAACAATTTCTTCGCATCTTCATTGGCCTTATCAAGAATTTCAGCTTTGAGCTTACTGGAAAATTCCCTTCCTTCATCAATGATCTTTTTTGCTTGTTCTTCAGCCGCAGCTAAATTTTTCTTATTTTCTTCAAGTAGTTTTTCTGCTTCAAGTTTTGCTTGTTCCGATTTTTCGAGAGCAGTTCGAATTGAATCTTCACGCTGTTTAAGGGCTTCAAGCATGGGTTTCCAAGCTGTTCTTTTTAATATCAATAAAAGAAGAATGAAAGTAACAACTGTCCAAAAAATCAAACCTGGATTAACATCAAGCAATCCGCCTTTTTCTCCACCAGCAAGCAGAAAAAACTTAAAAGAAAATATTAACAATTCCATTTCAAAAACCTGTTAGTTTATTTAAGCGCGAGCAGAATACAAATAACCAATGCAAACAACGATACACCTTCAATAAGTGCTGCTGCGATAATCATTGATGTTCTTATATCGCCAAGTGCTTCCGGTTGACGACTGCTTGCGTCCATTGCTGAACTAGCCAATTTGCCGATACCGAATCCAGCTCCAATCACTGTCAATGCAGCACCGATTCCTGCTGCCAAGTATGCAAATCCTAATGATTCCATTTATTTATCCTTTATATTTAATTAATGTTCTTGATGAATTGCCATCCCGATAAAGAGAGATGAAAGCATTGTAAAAATATAAGCTTGAATTAATGCGACTAACAATTCAAGCAAGTATATAAAAAGTGCAAAAAGAATTGACACCGGTGAAATAAATGGTGTCTTCAATATAAAAATCAAACCGATTAACGCCATAATCACTACATGCCCGGCTGTCATATTAGCAAAAAGTCGGATCATGAGTGCAAATGGTTTTGTGAATAGACCTAAAACTTCAACCACAAACATTATAGGTAAAAGAAAAACAGGAACTCCATGCGGAATTAATCCCTTAACGTATCCCATTACACCATTCTTTTTCATGCCTGCAAATTGCGTTACGATAAAACTAATCGCCGCTAGTGATGCCGTTACGGAAATATTTGAAGTCGCGGTTGATCCATAGGGAAGTAACCCAAGAAAATTGCAGGTCAGAATGAAAAAGAAAATTGTACCAAGGAAAGGTAAAAACTTATTTGTATATGCCGTACCGACTGTTGGAGCAACAATTTCATCACGAATGAAAGTAACCAACACTTCCATAACATTCGCAAGACCTTTGGGAACAAGCGATTTCTTATAGCTTGAAGCTGCAAGACGAAAAAGTAAGAAAACAATTAAAGCTCCCAACCAAACAAAAACAACATGTTTTGTTATTGAAAGATTTAAATCTACTCCAAGAAGATTCAGATGAATTGCAGGCAATGTTATAGAGAAAAACGGTTCAAAATCGAGTACATTGCTGTCAACAATGTGATCGATAATCCAACTGCTGCTATTATCAGAGGTTTGAGCTAAAGTATCAGTAATTACCTTGGTAGTATCCATTAATTAATTCGTTTTTGGCGTGAAATTACATATTGTAACTCCACAACTAGATTTATCACGTAAAAAATGAGTAGCGAAAATAACAAACTTATCTTATTAATGCTAATATTTTTTAACAGAAAAAATATTAGGATTAGCAATAAAAACATCCGAATCATCATACCGCCAAAATAATACTTTAAGAATGCTTCGTTGGACTTTGAAACTGAATATTCAAAAGATAAAAATCCTATTATTACATAAATCAATATCAGAAGATAACCAGTTATTACACCAGTAAATGCTTCATAATTATTTGTAATTGATACAAACAGCAACCCGATTCCTAGAATGGGAAGATTAATTAATAAATGCCTTCCAATAAAAGACTTCCTAATTATTCCCATTTTTTTTCTTTTCATTCAATCTGAGGACTTGTCGGATAAAATTATAGATTGCGGCAAATGAACCTAGAAGTGAAAAAATTAAAATAAATGCCGGACTTGAATTTAAATAGTCATCTAGGTACTTCCCCAAAAAAACCATGATGACGACAGTTGCAGCCATTTGAGCTCCAAGCCCAAGATAAGGGCCTGACTTTGCGAATCCTTCGATGAACTTGCGTTGTTCGTCCTTGACTTTTTTAGGATTTAACAATCTCTAAGACTCGGGTTGAATTTTAGAACCGGAAGACATAATACATTTTCCGTTTATCTCTGCGCCTTCTTCAACAATTAATGCTTTTGTAGTAATGTCGCCAGTAATTTTTGATTTTTTTTCAATGACAAGTTTATCCTCAATCATGATTTTGCCTTGCACAGTTCCATTGCAGGTGAAATTGTTGGATGTAATGTTCCCTCTAACGGTTGCAGTTTCACCTAAAAATAAATTACCGCGTACGTTCACATCTCCCTCGACTTGCCCCTCAATGCGGAAATTTCCTTGAGCAGAAATATTCCCTTTGATTTGAACATTGTTTGAAAGAATTGAAAGCTCATCACTGAATTTTTCTCTATTTTTCATATAAATCTACACAAATGGTTTTTGGATCAATTGGTTTATTATTTTTCCACACTTCAAAATGAAGATGCGGTGCTGTTGTTAGTTTTCCTGTATTGCCAGACAAAGCTATAACATCTCCTTGAAAAACTTTCTCCCGCTCTTTTTTTAATAGGACTGATAAATGTTGATAGATAGTTATATAACCAGAGGAATGGGCTACAATAATTTTATAACCATCGTTAATTGTATAATCAGAAAAAATTACTACGCCGGAACCGGCAGTTCGAACCTGAGTTCCGGTTCGCACTGCAAAATCAATTCCATAGTGGGCATTTTTAGGATAAAATTTTTGCGTTATCACACCAACTACAGGCGAAATGAAACTTAGGGTATATTGATTGAACTGTTTTTGATTTTGAATCGAATTTGAATCTGAGACCTGTGAAAAAAGGTTCAATAAACGTTTAAATGCAATAAACAAATTATTAGACAATGGTTTTGACATAAGTCGGATGGAATCTCTTCTCATCCTTTCTTTCACATAATTTGAGTCAAGCTCGCGTTCGTCCATGGGGATTGGTTTACCTTCAAGAATCAGCTGCAGTCTTTCGTTGTTTCTTTTCACCCGCTCAAATTCCTTTGAAATCGTTAACATTTTTTCTTTGATCTCAGAAATTTGATTCATCTCCTCTTTAGAGATTATTTCAAATCCCGGCAGGTAATCCATAATCGGAGTGAAAGCCAAAAATGAAAGTAAAATGGAATTTGAAATAATCATCAATCCAAAAATAATTAGCAGAGCACGAGTTAAACTTGTTCTCAAAATTTTATCAGTGCTCCTACCATCTTTCGGAATAAGGAGTAAATCGTACCTTTTCTTGAAAATAACTTTTAGATTTTTAAACATCTTATTTCAATATATCAAACTTCAAAAAATTATTCTATAAAGATATTATTTCGTTTTGAAGCATTTTTTTGACTTGTTCAAAAACAAGTTCGGGTTTCAACTCTCTCATGCACCGAAAATGATTTTCGGGACAAGTAATAAATCCATGTATCCCGCATGGCTTGCAGTATAATTCATCAATTTGTATCACCGAATCAAACGAACGGTAAGGATAAAATCCAAATCCTGGTATCGTTGAACCGTAGATCGTCAGCACTGGACAGGTCGTAAACATTGCCATGTGAGTTGGAGCACTATCATTGCTTATCAGTAAATTACATTTTCCAATCACATCTATGGATTCTCGAATGCTTAATTGACCAGTCAAATTTAACACACATTCGCTGGAAGAAATACTCTCCACAATTTTATTTGAATCACTTAAATCTTTTTTCCCGCCAATTATTAATACTTTTATTTCTGATTTAATTAACAATTCGATTAGTTTTATAAAATAATCTTGAGGATATCTTTTTGTGTACCACTCTGAAAATGGAGCAATACAAACGATTTGTTGTTTAGAATTATTCCACGATATTAACTTCTTGTGCAATTCCGCAGCAGACGGTTTGATAGGAATTAATTGCTCCCACTCCTGAACTTTTCTGAACTCCGAAATTAGGGAAATATTTCTTTCCACTTCATGTACATTTTTTTGATATTTGACTTTATCGGAATATAAAATTGAGAAACTCGCAGTATCAAATCCAATCCGTTTGGGTATTCCACTAAAGAAAGAAATTAGACTGCTACGGTAAGAACGATGCGGCGAAATCAGTAAATCATATTTTTTCTTTCGGATGGCTTTAATAAGATTGAATGTATTTCTCAATCCGTTTTTCTTTTTATCAAAGATGATCACACGATTAAGATCGCAAGAAATTTCACTTACCTCGGCTGCATCCGGTCTAACTATTAAATCAATTTCCGAGTCTGAAAATATTTTCCGTAAATGATGAATCAACGGGAGAGTTAGCAGTACATCGCCCAAGAAAGCGGTCTGTAAAATTAAGATTTTAGTTTGCTTTTTAATCAATGTTTCCATCTATCATGGAACCAAAGCCATTGCTCGGGATTCTTTCTAATTATCAATTCCAATTGCCGAATATATTCTTTGGTTATAGATTCAATTTTTTGATCTTCAGATAAATTATCCTCAATCTTTATCTCTTTCAAATCGACTTCATAACTGAAATCATTTTGCCGCACAGCAATTCCCAAGAGTATTGGTGCACCGGTTTTTACTGATAGAGTCGCGGGTCCAAAAAAAACAGAAGTTTCTCTCCCGAAAAAAGGAATTTTCAGTGAACCTTCCGCGGCTCGCTGGTCGGCCACTAGTGCAACTACATTTTTATTTAACAATTCTCGATAAATATCTTTCACAGATACACCCATTCGAACTACTTTATTTCCCCATTTACAACGCATGGTATTCATAAACTTATCAACCAAATTGTTCCGAAGCGGTTTCACAATTATTGAATAGGGGATTCCAATGGTAAGAGCAGTCGAAGCAGCAAGAATTTCCCAATTGCCGAAATGCGCCGATAAGAAGAGGAGTCCTTTATCTTTTCTCAGAGATTCACGAATTAATTCAGGCTTCTTTATTTTTACCATCGATTTCAATTCCTCCTGTTCTATTACTCGCATGTAGAATATTTCGATAAGAACGATAAAGAAATTGATATACGAACAGTATAAAATCTGATTCAGTTTTTTTTCTGTGTACTCTGGAAAAACTAATCGAAGATTTTTTATTGCTACACTTTTTCTAAGCGGAATAAAAAAGTAAAAAAAAGCTGCCAGCAGCGTTGCAAATTTTCTTGCAACCCCCAGAGAAAAACGAGTGAGAAGAAATGATAGTAGATTAAAAAGAAAAAACTCGATTTTATTCTGCATATTTACATGCAAAATAAAAAAACAATTTAGATGTACTCAAGAACTATTTCTTATCACCGAATCTTTTTAATTCTATTGAACCAATTCCCGTCTCTCATTTCACCTCGATGTGTAGAATGAAGTAGTTGCATTTGCGATATTCCAGTAATATCGCCGAAAACAAAAATTACTCCACCTTCGATGTGGTGATAAGACCATATCTCATATGGATATGCATCCATCTCACTCGGGAAACGATCGATCTCGCTTGGTTCGCCGTAAACTATGTATACACGCCCCCTATCACTCTTCCAGCCTTCAATGCGCGGTGTTGTAAATTGTTCGTTAGCACGTCTAATTCTATCGAAATATTCGATCTTTCGTTCATTTTTAGGCGACACTATATCTGGATCACGCTGTTTCCAAAACTTGAAGAGAAAGTTCTTTTTACCTTCAAGGTCTGCAATTTTATTCCATTGATCTAATTCTGCTGCTGAAGCAACATACCGAGACACCTCAAAAGTTGAATTCAGCTCTTCCTCGCTCATTACATTGAACTCACTTGAAAGAACATCTGCTTCAGCAAACTTTGACTCGAAATCCTCTTTCACTTGAGTATTGTAAATAAAAAATCTTTTTGATGAGACAATACCGTAACGAGAGATAGTATCTACAAGAGTCAACGCCAGTGTGTATGATCCGCTTGGATACTTCGCAAGATTTAATGCCCCTACATCGACTATGGAATTGAATTTTCGCGAAAGAAATTTTTCTTTCCTGCTCCTCTCCCTGCCTCGAAAATCATGAATCGAAATTATCAACTTCAGTGGATTTAAATTCTCACCCCGCTGAAGATTGTACAGCTCAGTATAATAAAATAGAGTTGGCAGACCCTCGCCGAAAATTGTACTTGGATTTGGAAACGTTTCGTATGAATTTTTGAAAAAGTAAGAATTTGTGTTCTCAGAATTCTCGATAATGTTACTGCAAAGCTGAATATCGCTTATAGAAAAATTCTCGTCAGAAAAATTTTGAACCTCAAGAGGAAAATCAATTACGTGATGATTTTTCTCATCGTTTAAATCATTAATCGAAAATTTCAGGTTATATTTTGCCGGTTCGAGCGAGAAGCCCACTAAACCAGTTAAAAATCTATTTAAACTTTGCTCAATATCACCTGTCAAGATATTATCAAATGAATAATTTCTCGAAGTAATTTTTTGAGCATTGTCTTCGGTGTTAATATCGATATTAATTTCAGCTTTCAAATGCGATTGACCTTCGATTTGTGAGAGCTTAAGCGCTCGCGCCGATATCGAGTAATAGATTTCTACATAAAGTGAATCCTCATTAAATTTAAATTTTGCATAATCAACAAAAACTGAGGAATTATTCAAAACTTGCGCATTTAATGAAATAGTTAAAAGAAGTGCAATACAAATTGTCTTAAATATTATTTTCATCTATTTTCCCTCGTTCTTTTTTCCAATTTTAATTTTCCTTAATTAAAATCTTCTAATTTGCTTCTGCGGTTGGATGATTGCAAATTTCAAGACTTTATCTCCTAATCCAGGTGAAGTTACTACTGCCAAATACATTCCTGAGGCAACCCGTAAGCCATGTTTATTAGTCAGATCCCAATTTACAAATGGTGATGATAGTGGAATTCTATCATCTGGAAGTGTACGTAATAATAACCCTGAGAGGGAATAAATTCTAATAGTAAAATCTTCAGGTAGGTTAGAGAATGTGACATAAGGTTCGTCATTCTTCGGATTATTCGGATCGGCATAATATCCTACTGCCGGATTATAGGCATACAATGGATTTGGGAAAACATTTACCTTGTCAAATAGACTCTTCTTATCTGCATCTGTGAGCTTTT